>NZ_AUJJ01000029.1:0-51811 GCF_000424165.1 Butyrivibrio sp. AE3006
GTATTCCAGAAACAGGAAGCGGGTATGGGGCATATCAGTAACCAGAATTTTGTGCAGATACCAATGCTGATATTTGCAGATATGCTAAGATATAAGCTTGCTGAACACGGGATAAGGTTTGCACTTACAGAAGAGAGCTATACATCCAAAGCGGATTTCCTTGCGATGGATGCAATCCCTGTGTATAAAAAGGGAAGTAAGGCTGACTATGTTTTTTCCGGAAAAAGGATAAAACGTGGACTTTACAGGCACTACGATGGGACAATAACAAATGCAGACATAAACGGAGCTGCCAATATCTTAAGAAAAGTATTCCCAAAGGTAACCCAATGGGATAGGGGCATAGTGGACATGCCCTGTTCTTTGGGATGCACTAAGCATCCCAAAGGTTCATGCCGCTCTGCGGCATAACAGAAACCTCTTCCGACGCAGAGTCGGTGGAGGCAGTTCATTCAGATACTTCAATTTCCTTAATAAGAAATTCATTGCCCTGAACCAGGTATGTTTTTTCACTGCCGCAGAAGGGACAGATTCTTCCATGAGCTATTGTGCCATATTGTTTACCGCAGTCACTGCACTCAGTTATTGCCGGTATTGACTCAATATTGAGTTTAGTACCTGCCACAAAATCATGTTTTGCTGCAGCCCAATTCCATGCATCAGTAAGAAAATGAGGAATCACTGATGAAACCTCACCCAGTTCAATAGTCACAGAATCAATCTTCTCAATCTTATTCTCTTCTGCCACAACCTTTAAATCATCAATTATATGAAATACAACACCTAGTTCATGCATGTCTATCACCTTAAATAAATAACACTAAAATTTTACTAATATTTAAAACTACTAAAGCCATAGCTTTATACATATAAGTTCAGAAAAAAACGTATATTCCGCCATTGGGCTTATGAGCATGAATATTTTGTGTGAAGCTGCTTTTAAAAACGTCGGTTCTTAGGTGGCGTTTTTTGACACCTTAGAACCGCTACGTTTTTAACAGAGCGAGAGCGTCAGCAGAACACAATATATCATTCGATAAAACCACATGGCTGCCAATAAACTTATTTTTTAAACTTAATGTTTATAGCTCTCTTTGCTGCGTAAGGGATGATTGCCTTGAATTTGTCTTCGGAAGGAATCATCACGCTGCACTCAGGGTTCTCTCTGAAGAGATGGATTGCGTCGAATTCGCACTTTGTGGTACAAAGGCCGCATCCGATACACTTGTTGGTATCAACTACAGAAGCACCGCATGAAAGACATCTTGCTGTCTCAGCCTTTACCTGCTCCTCTGTAAATACCAGCTTGGCATCACGCCATGAATGCTTAGGATCAGCAATCTTATCGCTCTTTCCGGGAACCTGTCTCTTACAAGTATCGTAGTCCTTAACAAGAATATCATTCTTATCAAGTTCCTTGAAATCGTTACGGTTACGTCCGATTGTAAGTGATGAGTGAGGCTGTACAAAACGATGAATTGAAATTGCACCCTGTTTTCCTGCAGCAATTGCATCAATAGCAAACTTAGGACCTGTATAAACATCACCGCCGACGAAAATGTCAGGCTGCGCTGTCTGATATGTAAGGCTGTCTGCTACTGCGCCGTTTCCTCTGCCAAGCTCTACCTTAGAACCAGTAAGGAGATCGCCCCAAACGATGCTCTGACCGATACTTAAGAATACATGCTGACATTCAACAGTAACTGTATCATTCTCATCATACTGAGGATTGAAACGACCATCAGCGTCCTTAACGGAAGTACATCTCTTAAAGACGATACCCTTAACCTTACCGTTTTCTGTAAGGATTTCCTTAGGACCCCATCCGCAATTGATCTCGATTCCGTCCTCTTCAGCTTCCTCAACTTCATCGTCGGAAGCAGGCATGATATCTCTGCTTTCAAGACAGAACTGCTTAACGCTGTTAGCACCGCATCTTACAGCACTTCTACTTACATCGATAGCAACGTTACCACCACCGATTACTACAGCATCGCCTTCAACCTTGATCGTCTCATCATCGGTTACTGCATGAAGGAAATCTACAGCTGTTACAACGCCTTCTGCATCCTCACCGGGGATTCCTGCTTTTCTTCCGCCCTGGCATCCGATAGCGATATAAAATGCCTTGTAGCCCTGGGCTCTAAGCTCATCAAGTGTGATGTCCTTACCAACTTCAACGCCGGTCTTAATTTCAACGCCCATAGCCTCAATAATATCAATCTCAGCCTGAACTACATCCTTCTCAAGCTTATAAGAAGGAATACCATATACGAGCATACCACCGCACTTCTCGTTCTTCTCGAAGATTGTAGGGTTATAGCCTTTCTCTGCAAGGTAGAACGCGCATGAAAGTCCAGCGGGACCTCCACCGATAATAGCGATCTTTTCATCAAATCCACCGTTAACCTTAGGAATAACCTTTTCAGGTATGAAGCATGTCTCTGAATTAAGATCTCTTGCAGCGATAAACTTCTTTACTTCATCGATAGCAACTGCCTGATCGATAGTTCCTCTTGTACAAGCTTCCTCACATCTTCTGTTACAGATGTGTCCGCAAACTGCAGGAAGCGGATTGTTCTTCTTAATAAGTGCAAGAGCTTCTGTATATTTACCCTGAGCAGCAAGCTTAAGATAACCCTGAACAGCTATATGAGCAGGACAAGCTGTCTTACAGGGAGCTGTACCTGAATCATAGCAGTTAATTCTGTTGTTATCTCTGTAATCCCAATCCCAGTCAGCTTCTGTCCATTTTCTCTCTGAAGGAAGATCATGCTTAGGATATGTAACCTCTGATCCGTCCTTTCTGCAAAGCTTCTGACCAAGCTTAACAGCACCTGCAGGACAAACCTCTACGCAGCGTCCGCATGCTACGCAGTCCTGTGCAGTTACTCTGGCAACATAAGCTGAACGTGACATGTTGGGAGTGTTATAAAGCTGTGAAGTTCTAAGGGCATAACATACATTTACGTTACAGTTACAGATAGCGAATATCTTGTTCTCACCATCGATGTTTGTAATCTGGTGAACAAATCCGTTATCCTCAGCCTTCTTAAATATCTCAAGAGCTTCTTCCTTAGTGATATATCTTCCGCCCTTACCTGACTCTACAACGTAGTCAGCCATATCACCTACAGCGATACACCAATCGTTCTCATCATCGGCGCAGCCTTCTTCATATGTTTTTCTTGAACGTCTGCATGAGCAGGGGCTTGCAGCGTATTTTCCTTCATACTTATCAAGCCAGTGAGAAATGTGCTCAAGAGAGATAGATTCATTCTCCATCTCGATAGCTTTCTCAACAGGAATAACATGCATACCGATTCCTGCTCCTCCTGGAGGAACAAGCTTTGTAACCTTCTCAAGAGGAAGGGTTGTCATGTAATCAAAGAACTTACCCATTTCAGGATGTGCATCGATTACTTCTTTGTTCATGTTTGTGAACTCGGCACTTCCGGGAACGTACATGGGAACAAGGTACTGCTTCTCATGCTTCTCATTTTCCCAGTTGTACTCAAGGAGTCCTGTCCATGACATGTGGTCCAAAAGCTCCTGAAGATGCGCAGGTTCGATACCTGAAATCTTTTTAAGCTCATCAAAGGTCTTAGGCTTTCTAACACCCATCTTAAGAGCAAGCTCTGCTTCCTCATCTGAAACGATTGAAGCAAGTCCCCAATACTCAGGATCATCATTTGTAATTTTCTTAAAACCGAGCTTCTGAAGCGGTCTATCGGTGATCATCTTGCCAAGTTTCACGATAGGCTCACGAAGAACGGCATCATCCTTCACGTAGGAAGGCTTATAAGGTGGTTTTCTTCCCAAAGCAAAATCTCCTAACCTATATAATATAAATTTTTTTGTGTGATATTTATACAATACGAAACTAAATCGCAAATAAATGTTTCCATTTTTGAGTGCAAAATAATAGGGGGCTTTGTTAGCCTCCTATCATCCACGCGAATACGTGTGTCAAATACCCTGCCATCTTGACAGGGTATTTGATAAAAAGCATTTTATTATTAAGCTTTCTCTGCTCTTTCCATAGCAAGCTGGAAATCCTTAGTATCTGTAAATACTTCGTTTGCATAAGGATTCTTACCTGCCTTAACTGATCTCTTGATGATCTCAGCAATGCAGATAACATTTACTGCAATTGCAAGAACTGCTACAAAGCCCTGCATTCTGGGATCAGCTGTGATACCCATTGATGAAATGATCTCACCTGCCTGCGCTGATTTACCTGCACCTGAATTGTAGAGTTCAATTGCCTTAGCATAAAGATCCATTGTTGTGATGCCGTTTGCTGTAGCTCCGCCATAAACTGAAGGAAGAGCTGCTGCAAATTTAGACCAAAGCTGGAATCCGGGAACAACCTGTGCCCACATACACCAGATTGCAAGTGTATTAGCACGATTCTGGATCCATGCACCCTTGTTCCAGAAAGCATTAGCAAATGTAGGAGCAAGAAGAAGTGCAACACCGCAGTACCATGAATGTGTAGGAAGGTTGAGGTAAGTGTACTCAAAGTTCCAAACATCATAAGCTACGATGAACCATACTGTCATATCAGGCCAAAGCATATCTGACTTGTTAGCATCCTTTGATGTGTAAAGGTGAACGCAGCCTGTCATGCAGAAGATATTGATCATACCTGCAATAGCGTTAACAACGTTCCACCATCCACCATAGATGAATACGCCTTCATTTGAAGCCCACCAGGCACCGGAAAGGTCGCCTGTGATTGAGAATGCAGCAAGAGCTGACTCCATGTCTGAAACATTAGCGATCATGATGTTAGCTGCAACGATTGCCCAGGGGAACCATGCAAACCACTTTTCCTTACCAATGCCCCATTTGTACTTGATCATCATGAAGCCTACGCAACCTATATCTGCTGCATAAAGCTTGAAATAGTGGAACCAGCCATCCATGTATGCAACAGTAGGATTAGCCGATCCTCCGAATGCACCAAGATGTGCTGCGATGAAATAAACTGTAAGAATACTTGGAATTATAACAAACACAAGAATTCCGCCAGCCTTCGTTCTACGGCCGATCTCATTCATAAGAATAAGACCTGCAAATACAAGAACCCAACCTAAGAGCTGCATACTTGCACTAGAACCATATAACTGGAATAACATAAAAACACCTCCATTAAATAATAAACTATTAGCTTAATAATAATACCAATGGGGCGTTTTTTATTCTATTGGCAAAAGTAATATATTTTAGGTGAAATTTTTGGACACTATAATGCAAAAAGTAGTTTCCCAACGAATTATTTCAATATTTCCAGTAAATGTTTGAAATAATCCGGTAAAGGAGCATCGGTTTCAATGTACTCTCCAGTTGATGGATGTTTAAAACCAAGAGTCTTTGCATGGAGGCACTGTCCCTGAAGCTTGAATTTGCTTTTCCTCTCAGGTCCATATACCGTATCTCCAAGCAGTGGATGTCCCAAATGAGCCATGTGCACCCTTATCTGATGAGTTCTACCGGTTTCCAGATGGCACTCAATATAGGTCATCTTATCCTCTTCAAAACGTTTTAATACCTTATAATGAGTGATCGCATTTTTGCCCTGGTTTTCAGGCACAACTGCCATTTTTTTCCTGTCTGACTGAGATCTTCCTATATTAGTAGCGACAGTTCCCTCATCTTCTTTTACGATGCCGTGACAAATAGCATGATAAACACGGTTAATGCTGTGTTCTTTAAGCTGCTCAGCAATGCTGTTGTGGGCTTTGTCATTTTTACAGACTATAACAGAGCCAGTGGTATCCATATCAATTCTATGAACGATTCCGGGACGCATGACGCCGTTGATCCCTGAAAGGTTATCTCCTAAATGATACATGAGTGCATTAACCATAGTCCCACTATAGTGCCCGGGAGCAGGATGAACCACCATTCCCTTTGGTTTATTTACAATAATTACGTCTTCATCTTCATAAATAATATCCAGAGGAATGTTCTCAGGCTCTATATCCGGAAGTACCGATGCAGGTATCATCATATCCACAACATCGCCTTCATTAACAACAGTACTTGCCTTAACGGCTTTGTCGTTAATCAGGGCGCTTCCGCTTTTTATAAGCTTTTGAATATAACTTCTGGACATAGAATCAGAGAGAGAGCTCATAAGCTTATCAACTCTCTCTCCGGACATTTCTTCAGATATGACATATCTTATATGATTCTCATCACCTGACTGCATTATTTAAACTCCCTGTACTTGCGCTGCTGATTGAAGCTAAGGAAATCAAAATCCTTTTCTTTATAATAGAACAAAAACAGAAAAATGAATAATATAGTAGATACTGTTACATAGATATCAGCCACATTAAAAATAGGGAAATTGATTATTACAAATGAGATAAAATCCACAACATAATCATTTCTTAATCTGTCAATGAGGTTTCCTGCAGCGCCACTGGCGATCATAACAAGAACCACCTGCATTATGGTGTACTTTTTCTCATTGGGAATACGAAAAAGTACATAAGCTATTACAATCAGTATAATAATAGCGATCATTACGAAGAACACTTTCTGATTCTGAAGAATACCAAAGGCAGCTCCGTTGTTTTTAAGAAAAGTAAGCTCAAGCACCTTTGGAATAAGAACTATACTATCCTTATCCTGAAGATGAACTACTGCCAGATGCTTGGTGAACTGATCCAGTGCTATAAGAATCGCAATAACTACAATATCAAGCACCAGTGAAATCTTTTTCTTCTTAGTAAGTATATCCATAAAAAATCAAAACTCCTAAAACTATTACTTTATTCGAAATCCTCTGTCCATGTGATCTCTTTAAGGGCTGCTCTTACTTCATCATCCGTAACTGTCTTATCAAGGACTGCCTTACCTACCTTTTTAAGAAGCACGAATTTAATACTTCCGGAATCTGCCTTTTTATCAGAATGCATAAGTCTTATCACTTCGTCCTCGTCTATATCCGTAACTGATATAGGAAGACCGAAGGGAACAAACATATCTCTTATCTCATAGTACTCATCCATTGAAAGAAGCTCTCTCTTCCAGGAGATAAAAGCTGCGGCAACTGCGCCAAGTGCTACACATTCACCGTGAAGAAGCTCGAAATTCTTATATTTTTCAATAGCATGTCCTATTGTGTGTCCAAAATTAAGGAATGCTCTGTCACCCTTTTCTGTGGGATCCTTCTCTACAACAGCTCTCTTAATATCACAGCTCTTTTTAACCATGGTGATGAGTGTTTCGGGATCTCTCTCCTCAATCTCATACATGTTCTCGATAAGCCACATGTAAAAGTCTGAGTCCTTAATAAGACCGTGCTTCATAACCTCAGCAAAGCCCGAAGCAAACTGAACTCCGTCAAGAGTCTTAAGTACGCTTATGTTCATAAAAACAAGTCTCGGCATATAAAATGCTCCAACCATGTTCTTATAGCCTTCATAATCTACGCCTGTCTTACCCCCTACACTGCTATCTGTCTGAGCAAGAAGTGTTGTGGGAATCTGAATAAAGGCAATTCCTCTAAGATATGTAGCTGCTATAAAGCCTGCCATATCTCCGACAACTCCGCCGCCAAGAGCAATTATAAGATCATGTCTGTCCAGCTTTTCTTCTATAAGGAAACCATATACCTTATTTATTTCTGTAAGATTCTTATTCTCTTCTCCTGCAGGAATCTCATATACAACAACCTTACTTGCTATAGGTTCAAGTATGCTTTTAACCTGTTCTGCATAAAGAGGACCTACATTTGAATCTGTAATGATACAAAATCTTCTGTCTGAAAATCCAAGCTCTTTAACCTTCGAAGAAAGCTCATCAAAGCTGTCATCAAAAACTATATCGTAGCAGGGCTCCCCATTATATTTTACGTTCAATATTTCTGCCATAAATTCTCCCTAAAACGTACTTCCGGCTCGTAATCTTACCGGTATTCTACTCAAAAAAAGCAGAAGCAAAAGTGCTTCTGCTTAATTATCTAAATTACATTGACTGCGGTCCGGCACTACCCATGGAACTCTCAAAGGCACCGCCTAAGATATCCTGAAAATCACCGGAAATATCAACACTTGCAGGTGTCACTATAAATATATATCTGGAAATCTTCTGAAGATTACCTGATATTGCAAAGCAGGAACCTGATGTAAAATCAATGATTCTCTGAGCAAGCTCTACATCAATGCCCTCAAGATTAAGAACAACAGTCCTGTTATTAAGAAGTGTCTCAGTAATCTCTCTTGCATCCTCGATTGAAGTAGGCTTTACAACGCATACCTCCATACCTGAACCGATATTTCTTGTTCTGGCAGCTGTACTTCTCGGAGCGGGTGCAGACTTCTTGAGCTTCTCTTCATTTATTTCTATTGAAGGATCATCCTTGCCGATCCCACCCGGCTTACGAATAGGCTCAATGGTGCTGTCATAATATGCATCATCGTCCTGATCATAGTAACCACTTTCGTCATCCCCATTCAGCTTCATAGCTGATAAAAACTTATCCATTACGCTCATATTAACTTTCCTCATCTCCCGTTAAATATGATTTAAATAAAAATCAACTATTATATTATGCTAGTTTTCACTCGAAGTGTCAAGGTTTGCAGCCGCCTGCTCTGTTTCCACAGTAGATGCTTCAAGCACAATATAGTCATAGACGCTAAGTCCGTAGGTGGTATTTGATTTTACAATCGAATACTCATCATTCTGGTAAAGAATACTGATCTGTCTGAAGTCCGCATACCCCTTGTTGATGTTATAAACACCAATCAGCGTATCCTTCTGACTGATTGTAAATTTATCCTGTGAATCCATCTTAATGACTTCATCGCCGCTTCTAAGCGACACATCATCTATATAGTAGCTGTCTTCCGTCTCATTATAGAGCTCAACTTCCACAAATTCAGAGGTCTCATTGCCGCTTTCATCATATTTGTCTCTAAGAACACCATAGTTATTATTGCTGCCCTTAATTACATATTCTTTAGGAACAACATAGAAGCTCTTTTCAGCTATGGCGCTGTTTGGAATCTTAAGTCCCTTCTCTTCTTCAGTGATAAGCTCTACATTAAGGAATCTGTCCTTTGCAAAGGTAATCATTGAATTGGTAAAGGTAAATGCCACAAAGGTATCACCTGCATCATTTGTATAATATGAAACCTTACCCCAGGATTCGTCCTGGTTCTTAAGGAATCTTACCTTTACATATTCTCTCTCTGAAAGGTTCTGTACCTTCTCGAGATCATTTTCCTTAATAACAATGCTCCAGGTCTCATCTGTGACTATCTTGTAAGCGCCATCACCTGTTCCCATAAGAGTGTTGCTTATAAGCTGATTCTTTTCATATTTGGTGCTGTCAAGAAGATCAGCTGTCATATCATTTAAAGTCAGTTCTTCGTAACCATCAATGGAATACAGAACAATTCCCGTATCCGGTGCGTAACAGTAGTTGATACTCTGAGCCGTTGAACCACTGGAATTAAGAGACTGGATATTCTGAAGTACGCTTGCGCTGGCAAGCTTCTGTACCGTTCCATCCAGGCTGTTCTTAAAATCATAAACAGATGAAAACTCTGTAGGCTTAAAGCTTGATGAATAACTCACTATCTGGGTCCTAAGCTCGCTAAGATCCTCATCTGTAAGCTCTGCCTGTTCGGATCCTTGCGACTTAAGATAATCGAGAAGGTCACCTGATTCGTCCACAGTATAAACCAGATTACCTACAGCAACCCTCTGCCCTTCCGTGGCAAAATAGTTGATGTAGCCTGATTTATCGGTAGGTACTATCTTCTCAGTTCTAAGAGCCACTGCTTCATAGATATTATTTGAAGAAAGAGAGCCCTCCATTACCTCATAGCCAACAATATGCTTCTTGTTAAAATAAATAACAACGCAGATTACAACGTAAACGATCATAAATGCAAAAAACAGCATACCCACGTTTATGTGCAAAAAGAACGGATACCTTGTAACCTTCCTGTTTTTCTTACGTGCCATAAAAATATACAAACTAAAGAAAAAGCCGCGAGATAAAACGCGGCTTATCTTATTCCTATCTCATTCTAACCATCAAAGAGCTGTAGCAACCTTAGACTTAACTGACTCAGGAAGCTCAGACTCGTCCATAGAAACACTAAGTACAAAATCTACATTGAATTTCTCTGAAAGCTTATCAAGCTTATCAATTGTACTTGTAATGTCCTTGCCTTCAAGACAAGCGATACTGAGGAAACCATCGAAATACATTTGCTGAAGATCGTGATCCTGAGAAATCACGCCGCTGACGAAACCTATGAATTCATCTGAATTTTCGATCATAAATTCCGGAACTACGATAAGACGAACTTTGTTGTTGAGCTCAAACATGTGCTTTGTATTTCTATCAAGAAATACAACATTACCTAAGATATTTTTGACTTCGGTATTGACTTTGTTCAACAGGCATTTTGTCTTGCCCTTACCCTTTTTCCCAACAATTAATTGAACCATATCCATACCCTCCTGAAGTAGATTTATGATAATTCAATTATAAGTGAACATCGTACAAAAGACAACCTAAATAACGAATTTTAACCCGTAATCTGTAAAAGCAGATCAGACATTTCATTGTACAGTGTCTGAGTGTCCTCAGCACGCATAATTACAGCAATGTAAGGGTTACCTGAGGTATCTGTGGCAAGCTGAATAAGGCAGTGTCCGGCAGCAGCTGTCGTACCAGTTTTACCACCAAGAACCGTTATTCCGGCAGGCATCTCATAATTGCCGTTTATAAATCCGTTTGTATTATTTACATTAAGCTCTTTTAAGTCTCCTGTTGACGTATTGTACTGAGTCGAATATGAAGACATTCTGATTATTTCGTTGAATTTATCATATTTAAGAGCTTCATTGAACATAAGATACATGTCATATACAGAAGTATAATGATCATCCTCTGTAAGACCGTTAGGATTCATGAAGTGGGTGTTGGTAGCACCTATACTCATAGCCTCCTGATTCATAAGATCAATGAATTCATCAATGCTTCCTGCAACATTCTCAGCTATAAGAATCGCCACATCATTAGCAGAGTACAAAAGCAGAATATGAAGTGCCTGATCAAGGGTCATGGAATCCCCTGCGGAAAGATTGATCTTCTGTGCACCGTCTTCTGTAACGATTACCTTATTATCAGCCACAAGAATCTGATCAAGTGAACCGTATTTAAGAGCTACTATGGCTGTCATAACCTTAGTTAGTGAAGCGGGATCAAGCTTAAGCTGAGCATTATGAGAATACAGAGTCTCTTTCCTATTCAGATCAAAAAGGCCGCAACAGGTCTTTTCTGTAAGACTAAGTGAATCTCCTATCTCAGAATTGGTCACGCAAAGATCAGAGGCAAAAGTATCAAGTCTTTCCCCTCCGCCTACGTTATATTCAGTTAGTTTGGATGAATAATGAAGAGCGTAGTCTCCCCCGGAGCAACCGCATAAAACCACCGACAACAGAATCGGCAGTACGGCAAACTTATTTATACATCTCACGCCACTCTAAGTCTCCCCTGTCAAGTGATTTAATCAAAAGCTCTGCAGTAGCAAGATTTGTAGCTATCGGAATATTATGCATATCACACAATCTCATAACATTGTTTACATCGGGCTCATGAACCTTCTGTGTAAGAGGATCGCGAAGAAATACCACAAGATCAATCTCGTTGGCCTCAATCGCAGCACCAATCTGCTGCGAGCCCCCTAAGTGGCCTGCAAGATATTTGTGAATATTCAGGTTGGTAACTTCCTCTATGAGACGTCCTGTAGTCCCGGTAGCATACAACTCGTGTTTAGCGAGAATTCCCCTGTATGCTATACAAAAATTCTGCATAAGCTTTTTCTTTGCATCATGAGCAATAAAAGCAATATTCATAAGTAACCCCTTCCCAAAACTTAATAGTATTTTTTACCCTGAAGTCTTACATTCAGAACAAATCCCATGCCTGCATAACACATTACAAGGGATGTAAGTCCGGAACTGACAAACGGAAGCGGAATTCCGGTATTAGGCATAACTCCCGTTACAACTCCGATATTAAGAAATCCCTGGAATCCGATCCACGCACCCATACCTGCTGCGATCAGCATTCCATTAAGATCCTTTGCCCTGCCTGCAACAGCAAAGCATTCTATTGCGATAAGTAAAATCAGTACAACCACCACGCAGGATCCGATAAATCCAAATTCCTCACCTACTACAGTGAAAATAAAGTCAGTTCTTGACTCGGAAATGAAACCACCGTTAAGAACAGAACTGATCTCATTGGTATTATAGCCCTTGCCAAGAAGCTGTCCCGATCCGATAGCCATCATTGAGTTGAGCGTCTGATAAGCGTCACTGTTGGCATAATCCTCAGGATGAAGCCATGCCAGAATACGCCTCTGCTGGTATTCCTTCAAAATAAAGCACTTATCTGATAACGCATCCAAAACTACCAGTATGGCACTTGGTACTACAACCGCAACTACTGTGATTACAAGCTTCCAGTTAATACCTGCAACAAACATTATAGTACCGATAATTACAGTAAGCATGATTGTCGTTGATAGATCCGGCTGCTTATAGACCATAAGAAGTGGCGGTGCCATAAGTAAAAGACAAAATATGACAAAGTGAAAGGTTTTAACCTTGTCCTTATGTCTCATTATGAACTGTGAAAAAAATAAAATCAATAAGATTTTCGACGCTTCGGAAGGCTGAAACTGCACTCCCGCAATGGTTATCCAACGGGTCGCACCATTTACTGAATTACTCATTCCAGTAAATACAAGTGCCAGCAAAAGGATATTCATAGCGTAGAAAACTATATAAAATTTACTTATAAATGAGTAATCCAGAATTGATATAAAGATCATCATCATAAGTCCTATGACCATACCAACTATCTGCTTACTTTTTCCGCCGGGATCGGCACTTCCGATAGCCATAAGGCCCACTATCGTAAGTCCGACTACCATCAAAACCAGCTTAAAATCGTAGTCCAGTATTCTATAGCTTTTTAATTTTTCCCAAAATGTCTCAGTCCGCATTTGCTTCACCGCCCTGTAATTCATTAGCTGTGCCGCTTACAATCTCATCACTTTCGGAAAGTCCGAAGTAATACTGTATTGCTTCTTTGGTTATCTGTGCCGCATAACTGGATGTATAACCATAAGCTATTCTCGTAGCTATGGCTATCTGAGGACTCTCATAGGGAGCATAACATACGAAAAGTGCGTGGTTTGCTCTCTTTTTGGACTCCTCGGCTGTACCTGTCTTACCTGCAACATGAACAGCTACATCATCATAATAGGTCTTATCCTCTACCACCTGTCTCATACCCTGATGAATAGCGTTCCAGTAAGAAGTATCCATATCGATATGATTTCTGACAGTGGCTCCGTTTTCTTCAAGAAGATTACCGTCAGAATCAGAGGTCTTCTTAACAAGGGTCAGATTATAGCAGGTACCACTGTTTGCTACAGCTGTAACATATCTTGCTAGGCCGATTGTGGTATATGAGTTGGTACCCTGACCAATAGCTGAACGAACCGCATCCATATCTGATACGATGGGTTCAGACTCTGTAATCTCTATACCTGTGGTTTCTGAAAGACCGTACATATCGGCATATTTCGCAAGCTTTTTAAGACCTGTATCAGGATAATATGTACCATTTACAAGACCAAGTCTGTAACCTACTTCAAAGAAAAATGCGTTACAGGAATTCCTGATACCGCCTGTAACATTAAGGGATCCGTGAGCACTTGGATAAATCCAGCAGTGTGCTGCCTGATCCAACTTATCGAAAACACCGGTACAGGTAATAGTTTCGGAAGGATCAATTACTCCTTCCAACAATCCTGCTGTCGAGGAAACCATTTTGTAGGTTGATCCGGGCGCAGTTCTCTGCATGGTTGCATAGTTAAGAAGAGGCGCTGACTGGTCACTTCGTAGCTTAGCATAATATGCAGCATCTACACCGTTTGCCATCTTATTGTTGTCATAACCGGGATAAGATACAAGGGCCAGCACATCTCCGTTATTTACATCAGTAATTACCATTGATCCGGTACAGGGATCAAGCGCAAGCTGAGCAGGTGTAATATCCAGATTGGATATGCGGTTTATCATAAATGTATAAGCTGACTCAGCACCTGAAATCCAAAGTGAATGCTCTTCCTCTGAAAGTTCAACAGCACCCTGCTCAAGCAGCATATTGCATACTGTAGTGCCGCTTATGACATCATCTGCAAGCATATACTTGTAGAACTTCTTGTTGAATTCATCATCTTCTTCAAGATCATTAAATACATAATCAACGATTGTGTTGAAAATCTCGTCTGAATCTACATATCTGCTCTCAAGATCGAGAATACTTACATCAATCCAGTTAGAAGCTATACAGTATCTGATGTATTCAGAAAGTGAAATAGTCTCATCCTTAGTCCATGCAATATAAGTAGCATCCTCTTTATCAACCTTATCGGAATTGATAACGCCGTTAGAATAAAGCTTGGATGCGATATAACTCATATATACCTGATACTCCTTAGTGAGCTGATCATAAGGAGTATGGGTTTCAAGAAGCTCTGTGCGAAGACTGTTTCTGACGTTTTCCTTTTTCTCAAGGAATCTTACCTGAACTGCCTTCTCATTATCTCCGGCTTCATCGGAAGCCATGTGCTTTAAATCGATTACATGATTGTCAAAAAGCGCAAAATAAACATCATAGATAGGGATTATGATATCACTGGCCTTCTGATTCTCTCCAAGTGTAAAGGACTTGATATTCTGAATCTTGGAAATAAGAATTCCTGCCAGGGACTGCTCAATAATGTTGTAACAGGCTTCCTGAAGATCCTTATCGATTGTAAGATAAACATCATTTCCGGCCTTTGAATCAATGTAACTGCTTGTCTCGATTACCTTACCTGTATTATCAACGTACACAGTCTCACTTCCCTTGGTACCCTGAAGCACTGACTCCATAGACTGCTCAATACCGGATTTACCAACAGTATCGTTTGATCGGTAATTGGGGTTGGTTTTCTGTAGCTCTTCAAGCTCAGTATCTGAAATCTTACCGGTATATCCAATTATCTGTGAAAAATAAGGCGCATCAACATACACTCTCGCTGTATCCTCTTCTATTGAGATACCTTCAAGGGTGTCAGAATTCTCCATAATATCCGCAACAGTCTTCTCACATACACTTGTTGCAATTGTTGTATCAAGGTACTTCTGATAACTGTTAGAGCTCATCTTGTATCTGACAGTAAGCACCTTTAAAAGCCTGTCCTTGGAATATCCAAGTCCCGGGACAAAGCTCTTTTTATTGTTTGGATCTGACAATCCGCCTATGGAAAACTTCTCGCAAAGATCGTCAACTACTTCCTGAGCAGTCTTGGTACGTTCCTCATATTTAAGGTCATTTATTGAAGAACGTCCGTAAACATCCGCAAGGAAACGAAGAAGTGCATTCCCTTCTATGGCAAATTCAAAGTTATTGGCTGAGTTAAGTGAAATATTAAAGTCAGTGTCAACCACATCACCGTTTTTCTCAACGATATCAATAACCTTTTCAACAGTCTCGTTCAGGGCCTTGTTTTTTCCTGAACCTGACTCGAATACGTCCTCAATGGTAACGGAATTGGAAAGCTCGTTGTATGCAAGAAGCTTGCCGTTTCTGTCATAGATATTTCCTCTTGTTGCAGCAATGGATTTTTCCTTCATGATCTTTAACTGGAAGGTATCCAGATATTTCTCACCGTTGATAATCTGCAGGTAAAAAAGCCTGTAAACAAGACCGGAAGATGCAAGGATCAAAAGCGCAGCAACTATGACAAGTCTTGACGTTATGAAATTTATTACGACTTCTTTTATCTTACTAAACAAATTTCTTAGCACTCCTCTGTTCGTAATCCTCAATACGTGTATTCATCGAGTTGAGAATCGGATAGATAAAAATAGCTGCCAGTGCGGTATAAACAACCTCAGGTATAATGACGTGTATCATATAATAATCCAGATCGAACTTGTTTCTGAACATGAAAAGAAGCACATAGCAGATAAATCCGTAGATAAAATCGGATGTCACTATGAGCACAAGAGGCAAAAGGATGTGCTCAGGATAGAAAATCTTATTGAACTTACCTATGATAAAGCCAATGTACATAAAGATAAGGGCATAGAATCCCAGATATGAACCAAAGAAAATATCAACCAGAATACCGCAAAAAAACCCCACCATCATACCGCTCTTATCGCCTCTCATGAAGGCATAAGAAGAAGTAAGAATCATCAGCAGGTTAGGTACGATTCCGCCGAAATCGATATATCGAAACAGCGTGGTCTGCAATATGAAACTGATTATTATGGAAAAAAACGTAAAAACAAATCGTCTCATTATTCTCCGGTCTTCTTTAACTGCATAATAACAAGGACTTCATCCATATACTCAAAATCTACTACAGGAGTGATCCTTCCTGATTTGGTAAGGTTATTGGAGTCCTCTTCTATTGTTGAAATATATCCGATCAAAATTCCGGGTAAATACTTATCACTGATATTGGATGTTACGACCTTATCACCTACAGTAACCTTGTCAGCCTCGTCCACAAGCTTGGAAAAAGCAATCTGTCCCTCGTTGTACAGCTCAAGATCACCTGTGGCAATCAGGTTCTCTGATGCAGAAAGTACTGTGGCACTTACTGAAGAATTGTCAGCGATAATGGTCTGAACCTTGGCCCAGTCAGGACCTGCATCTGTGATTCTGCCCACAAGTCCGCCGCCAGCGATTACATTCATATCTACCACTACGCCGTTATCCGTTCCCTTGTCGATAACAAAGGAATGATACCAGTTACCTGCATCCTTGGCGATAATTCTCGCACCGATCTTCTTGTAATCAGAATACTGATTATCAAGGCTATAGAGCTCACGAAGCTTTGTAAGCTCATACTTATCCTGTTCAAGCCCAGTATTCTCATTGGTAAGCTCATCAACTTTTTGTCTGAGGGCAGCATTCTCATCCTGCAAAGCCTTGATGCTTGCAAGATTATCTGAAAGGCCTTTTATATATGTGCTTACAGTGGTAATACCCTTCTGCATGGGAATTACAAAGGTTGCTGCTACAGAATTAACAGAACCGTTGAAAACACTGGTATTAAAAGTGATGGCAATAAGACCGGTACATAAAATTGTTAAAATAAAGAGGAGATATTTACTTGGAAGTGTAAATTTATCTCCCCCTCTTTTAATGACAGGACTCATTTATACATCCTCTTCAACCGAATATGCGAGATTCTTATACTGATCGTCCTTAATAATCTTAGAAAGTCCAAGTGCAACTGAACCGATAGGGTTCTCGGCAAGGTTTACATTAAGACCTACGCCGTTTGAAAGTCTCTGAGCAAGGTGGCAAACCTGTGATGCACCACCTGTAAGGTAAAGACCATGCTTGTAGATATCTGCAGCAAGTTCCGGAGGAGTACGCTCAAGAGTAGCCTTGATGTTATCAAGAATCTGATCAAAGTACTCAATAAGTGACTGGTCAATAAGATCTGTAGGAATTGAACGCTCAACAGGAAGACCTGTAACGATATCTCTACCGTAAACAACGGCATCCTTTCCTGCCTTCTCAAGATCCTTAAGAGACATCTTGATATTCTCGGCGGTCTTCTCACCGATAAGAAGTGAAAACTCCTTACGGATAACGCCTCTGATGGCATCATCAAATTTCTTACCGCCAACCTTAATAAGTTTACTGATAACGATACCCTTAAGTGAAAGGATGGAAATCTCAGTTGTGTCATAACCAACGTTAACAACGAGAACACCCTGCGAATTCATAACATCAACGCCCATTCCAAGACCGTCTGCAACAGGCTTTTTAACCATCATGATCTTCTTGGCCTTAACGCCTGACTCTCTGATAAGATCATGGAATGCTCTTCTCTCAACCTCTGTAACATCCTTAGGAACTGCGATATAGAAATCCAAAGGTTTAAGAGCGCCCTTCATCTCATCTGTGATGAAAAGCTTAACAAGGTTCTTCATATGCTCGATATCTGCGATAACACCGTTGCTAAGAGGATATGAAATCTTTATATTGCTGGGTGCCTTCTCGTACATATCATAAGCAGAATTACCATAAGCAAGAAGTGATGTCTTATTCTCTACAGCGATAAGATTCTTCTCAACTGTGATGGAATCTGTAGCCTTGTTATAAATTTTTATATTGCTGGTTCCAAGATCAATTCCGAATGTGTTGTTGCCCAAAACTAAGCCTCCTAAATATTTTCTAATAAATGTTGTTCTAAATAACTGTAATATCGATGATCTCCGATGATTATGTGATCCTGCAGCTTGATATCAAGCATGCTTCCGGCTTCATAAATCTGTCTGGTCATCTCGTCATCTGCGCTGCTGGGAATGGGATCCCCTGAAGGATGATTATGCAAAAGAACTATATACACAGCCTTGTTCTTCAGCGCACTTAAAAATATCTCTCTTGGAGATACCGAAGCATTCTTGACGGTTCCCACGGAAATGACTTCATCTCCGATAAATGCCATCTGGTGATTTAAAAAAGCTACAATCACATGCTCCTTATCCTTGTGACACATGGATTCCATATAATAATCCGCAATCATAGCAGGAGATTTGAATTCTAAAAGCTGAAGCGATCTGCATCTTGCTATACGATTGGATAGCTCTGCGATGCATTTAATTTTAATAGCTTTCACATCTCCGATTCCGGGGACTGATTTTATCTCATCAAGGGATAAATAGTGAATCCCGGAAAGACCCTCGGAATACTTCTCTCCTTTTTTTAGAAGAAGGGCTCCCATCTGTGTCGGTGTCAGAGTACTTGTCCCTGTTCTAAGTATGATAGCCAAAAGCTCAGCATCCGTAAGTGCCTCAGCCCCGAATCTACTGAATCTCTCATAAGGAAGTGTCTCCTTATAGGACTCGTTCTCCATTAGTCTGTTTTTTGTTTTATTCTGTTCCATGCCAGTACCATTCTGCTTCTCCGGGCAAATAATACTTAAATGAAATCAGACCTCAGAAAATTATAGCATATTTTCTATTAAATAGAATCACAATTTTACGAGGTTTTTCTCATGCATAACAGCAAGGGTCTTCATAATGCCGTATTTTACATGCTGCCATGTAAGGCCACCCTGGAAATATACTGAATAGGGCTCTCTTAAGGGGCCATCAGCTGAAAGCTCAATTGAGCTTCCGGATACGAATGCACCTGCAGCCATGATAACCTGTGAATCATATCCGGGCATATCCCAGGGCTCAGGTGTAACGTATGAATCAACAGGAGCTGCCGCCTGAATTCCTTCGCAGAAAGCTATTAAAAGCTCAGGCTTTCCAAAGGTGATGGCCTGAATAATATCAAAGCGCTCTTCTGTACTGTTCGGTAATACAGAGAATCCAAGGGATTCATATATGTTAGCAGCAAAAATTGCGCCCATAAGTGCATTGGCTGTAACATTCGGCGCGAGGAAAAGTCCCTGATAAAACTGAGGAAGTATTCCAAGTGAAGCGCCGACCTCTTTTCCAAGTCCGGGAGAGGTAAGTCTGTATGCTGCGTTTTCAATGCATTCCTTTTTACCTGCAATATATCCGCCGATGGGAGCAAGGCCGCCGCCGGGATTCTTGATAAGGGATCCCACAACCATATCTGCACCCACATCTGTAGGCTCTATGGTTTCTACAAATTCGCCGTAGCAGTTATCTACCATGCAGATGATATCGCTCTTTTTGCTTTTAATGAATGCGATAAGCTCGCCTATCTTCTGGGCTGAAAGTGTAGGCCTTGTCTGGTATCCCTTACTTCTCTGAATTGTAACAAGCTTGGTTCTTTCGTTAATTGCTTTTTCTATATTTTCATAATCAAAGCCGCCATCAGGTAAAAGATCGACCTGTGAATAGGTAACTCCGTATTCTGCAAGGGATCCCTTTGACGGTCTGATGCCGATAACCTCTTCAAGTGTGTCATAGGGCTTACCTACAGGGGATAAAAGCTCATCTCCCGGGCGAAGGTTACTCATAAGTGCAAGAGCCAGGGCGTGTGTTCCGCAGGTGATCTGAGGTCTTACCAGAGCATCCTCAGTATGGAAAATTGCAGCATAAACCTCTTCAAGCTTATCTCTTCCCATATCGTTGTAGCCATAGCCTGTTGTTCCAAGAAGGCAGGCCTCTGATACCTTACAATCCTGCATAGCTTTTAAAACCTTTGCCTGATTGTAATCGGACACCTCTCTTATTTTCGCAAATCTGGGTTCCAATGATTTCCAGATTTTATCACAATAGTCATAAACTTCAGAGCTTATACCCATGCTCTCATACATTTTTTTCATTCTAAATTACTCCATCTATCCTTAATCATATTGACGATAGCATCAAGCACTAAATCGTCATCTCTTCCGTATTCCTTTTTATCAATAAAGGTTACGGTCTTTTCTCTTCTAAACCAGGTGAGCTGCCTCTTTGCAAAATGCCTGGTATTTTTCTTTAGAAGATCTATGGCTTCATCAAGACTGATCTCACCGTCAAGATACGAGATCATCTCTCTGTAGCCAAGGGCCTGCATTGATGTGGCATCTCTTTTGATGTTCTGTGCCATGATGTCTCTAACCTCATCCACAAGGCCTTCTTCCACCATTTTATCTATTCTTTTCTCGATCCTGTCATATAGCACATCTCTGTCATCAGTAAGAACAAAATAGAAAAAATCGTAGGGCGATTCGTTTTCTCTCTGCTCCTTATTGTGCTCAGACATCTTCTCCCCGGTGTCCTTATAAAAAGACAGGGCTCTTATTACTCTTTTAACATTATTCTCATGAAGATCCTTGGTGTATTCAGGATCAATACTTACAAGTTCTTCATAGAGTTTATGTACTCCCTCGGGAGTCTTGGCAATTTCTTCAAGCTCCTTCCTATAGGCAGATGACTCATCGCTGCTCTCGGGAACTTCGAAATCCACATCATAAAGTACGGACTGAATATAAAAACCTGTTCCGCCAACAAGAATCGGTATTTTACCACGAGATATTATATCTTCAATGATGTCCTTTGCCCGTCTTTTAAATTCAAAGGCATTAAAATCCTCAGAAGGGTCCAGAATATCTATCATGTGGTGCTTTACTCCCTGCATTTTTTCAGGAGTTATCTTATCCGTACCAATATCCATTCCTTTATAGACCTGCATGGAATCGGCAGAGATTATCTCTCCGCCGATTCTTTTTGCAAGTCCTATTGATATTTTTGTTTTGCCAACCGCAGTTGGGCCTGTAAGAATTATTAGCTTTTCTTTTTCCATATCTTAGTCAACAATTCGTTTAAACTTCTTCTCTATTTCGTATTTGCTCATAGAGATAATTGTAGGTCTGCCGTGAGGGCAATTGTAAGGATTATCAAGAGTCATAAGTTCATCAAGAAGCTCTTCCATCTCAAGCCTTGACATTTTCATGTTTCCTTTTACAGAAGCCTTACATGCCATACTGGCTATCTTATAATTAATGATATCCGGCTTTCTGTCAAGATTTGTATCATTTGATATCTCATCCAAGACGCTTATGAACATCTCTTTTTCGTTTTCGCAGCCGTAGAGATCAACGGGTACTTCCCTTATGGCATAATCATTGCCGCCAAATGGCTCTATATTAAAGCCAAGCTTTTCAAAGGAAGTATGATATTTTTGGAAAACATCAATTTCTTTAGAGGTAAGCGTCACTATGATAGGCGGATTTATAAGCTGCGAAGCAGTATTTTTCTCTTCATATCGCTTGATCATGCGCTCATAGTTAACCTTCTCATGAGCTGCATGCTGATCAACAATGAACATCTTATCCTTGAAAACAGCGATCCAATAGGTATCAAAGATCTGACCAAGAATCTCAATATCATTCCTGTTCTTTTTTGAGATTACTTTTTCATCAAAAAGATCAAGCTGGATGCCTTTCTCAACGATTACCGCATCAGAATTCTTAATGATGGGGCCCTGGGCTTTTTCATCCCCTGACTTTGGAGGTGTGTGATCGCCAAATACCCTGGTCCATACAGGAGATTTCATATTATCCTCGATTACCACAGGTGCGGGTGCTATGCCTTCTGCAAAAACAGGCTCACTCTCTTTAAGCTTCTTATCTTCAGTAAGTCTGCTGTTTTCAAAGGGCTCAGGAATCTTCTTTTCAGGAACAGGTGCTACAACAGGCTTAGGCGCAGCTTTTATCTCTTCCTTTTCATCACGAAGAACTTCAGGGATCATCTCGTGATTATGAAGTGTCCTTGCAACATTTCTTCTGATAAATTCATAAACCGCCGCCTGATTGGCGAATCTTATTTCCATCTTGGAGGGATGCACGTTTACATCCACATCTGCAGTATTCATTGAAATATGCACCACGCAAAAAGGGAATTTGTGCTGCATAAGATACTCTTTATAGCCCTCTTCGAGAGCCTTGGACACTATCTTATCTTTAACATATCTGCCGTTTACGAAATATATCTCAAAGTTCCTGTTTGATCTGTTAAGTGAAGGTTCTCCGAGATAACCCTCTATGGTATATCCATCCTCATGAACCTGAATGGGCACAAGGCACATGGAAATATCCCTTCCGTAAATTCTGTAAATGAGCTCTTTCAGATCGCCGTTTCCGGATGTTGTAAACCTGTCATCCTTATTGTTTATGTAATGGAAGGATATTGAAGGATTATCAAGAGCAAGATGCTCCATAAGGTCTCCTACATAAGAGCCTTCCGTCTGGGGTGTCTTCAGGAATTTTTTTCTGGCAGGTGTATTGTAGAAAAGCTCTCTTACGATTATCGTCGTTCCTGTGGGCGCTCCGATATCTTCCATGGATTCTTCGATTCCGCCGTTTATCACATACCTTGTTCCCACCAGTTCATCAGCTGTTTTCGTGATAAGCTCCACCTTGGAAACAGCAGAAATACTTGATAAAGCCTCACCTCTAAATCCAAGAGACTTAAGAACATAGAGATCCTCAATGCTCATAAGCTTACTTGTGGCATGTCTCTTAAAAGCATTCCTTATCTCGGATTTCTCAATGCCGCAGCCGTTATCGGTAACTCTGAGCATTGTGGTTCCGCCGTCATGTATTTCTACTGTAATTGAAGTTGCACCGGAATCAATGGCATTTTCAACAAGCTCCTTGATGACACTTAAAGGTCTCTCAACCACTTCACCCGCAGCAATCTGATCTATAGTATTTGGATCAAGCTCCTGGATCTTCGCCATCCCTTCTCCTCCCCGGCAAAAGCCGAAATCAAATTATTACAGCTTCCATCTGTTGTTTAGCTGGTTCTGTAATTTGTATAAAGTATTAAGCGCATCCATAGGTGTGAGATTCGAAATATCAATCTCCTGAAGTTCTTTTATAACGTCTTCATCCTTGACTGTGTCAAAGAGACTCATCTGAGAGAGGTCAACCTGATCGTAATGCTTAACTGTATTTTTTCTGTCGCTCTTATGATTAACCTCAATCCCCTGTATTTTCTCAGTGATATCGTTATCTGTAAGTTCCTCTGCTATGGCCTTTGCTCTGTCTATTACCATATCGGGAATGCCGGCAAGTCTTGCTACCTGAATACCGTAGCTCTTGTCAGCGCCGCCCTTAATGATCTTGTGAAGGAAAACAATATCGTCGCCTTTTTCTTTAACAGCTATGCAGTAGTTGTTGACGTTATCGATTTTACCTTCAAGCTCTGTAAGCTCATGATAGTGTGTTGCAAAAAGTGTTCTTGCTCCAAGCAGTTTTCTGTTACTTATGTGTTCAATAACTGCCCATGCAATTGATAGTCCGTCGTAGGTAGAGGTTCCTCTTCCAATCTCATCAAGGATGAGTAGGGATTTGGAGGTGGCATTTCTCAAAATATTGGCAACCTCATTCATCTCCACCATGAAAGTACTCTGTCCGCTTCCAAGATCGTCGGAAGCTCCCACTCTTGTAAATATTCTGTCCACAACGCCGATGTTTGCTGAATCTGCAGGAACATAGCTTCCAATCTGAGCCATAAGCACGATCAGGGCTGTCTGTCTCATGAAAGTGGACTTACCTGCCATGTTGGGACCTGTGATAATAGCAACTGCGTGCTTTTTATCATCAAGGAAGGTATCATTTGAAATGAACATATCTGTTCTGTCAAGCATCTGCTCGATAACAGGATGTCTTCCTCCCTGAATCTTAAGAACGCTCTTATCATTAAGCGAAGGCTTTACGTAATGGTTCTTCTCAGCAACGTATGCAAGGGAACAATATACGTCAAGAAGCGCAATATTTCTGGCTGTTCTCTGTATTCTCTCTATCTCTAAGGAAATTGAATCCCTTATCTTACAGAACATCTCGTACTCAAGATTATTAAGCTTATCCTGGGCATTAAGTATTGTATCTTCAAGTTCCTTAAGCTCAGGTGTGGTATATCTTTCGCAGTTTGTAAGGGTCTGCTTTCTTATAAAGTAGTCAGGCACCTTATCCTTAAAGGAATTGGTAACCTCAAAGGAATAACCAAATACATTGCTGTACTTTATTCTGATGGTCTTGATGTCGGTCTTCTCACGCTCTTTTGCTTCAAGATCGGAAAGCCACTGCTTACCCTTGGTGCTGGCGTCTCTGAAATGATCAATATCAGGATCAAAGCCGTCCTTTATAATGCCACCATCCTTTATGGCAAGAGGCGGCTCCTCAATAATAGCCTTATCTATAAGCTCGAAAATATCAGAAAGGGCATCTATCTGAGAATTCACCTCATCAAGAGACACGATATCCTTCAAATCCTCAAGAACTATCTTAATGGCAGGAAGCATTTTTACTGAATTCCTGAATGCAAGAAGGTCTCTGGGGCTGGCTGTATGGTAATTAATCTTAGCCATGAGACGTTCCATATCATAGATAGGTCCAAGGTATTCTCTAAGCTCATCCCTTGCTATTGTATTCTTTACAAGTGCTTCGACAGCTGACTGTCTCTTAAGGATATCCGATACCTCAATAAGCGGCTGCTCGATAAAGCTTCTAAGTGTTCTCGCACCCATGGCAGTCTTAGTCTTATCAAGAACCCATAAAAGAGTACCCTTTTTCTGCTTATCGCGAAGAGTCTCTATCAGCTCCAGGTTCCTTCTGGTAGAAGAATCCAGAAGCATATACTTACTTGTAAGATATGGATAGATATGAATTATATTGGACAATCCATCCTTTTGAAGCTCAGTAAGATACTTAATTACAGCACCGGCTGCCAGAACTCCGCAGGGAAAATCTGTAATTCCAAGTCCTGCAAGAGATGATACCTTAAAGTGCTTAAGAAGAGCCTGTTTACCTGTATCCTCATCAAAATATCTGGGATCCATGGGATTAACCACTACCCCGGCTCTGTCCCTGATATTGTCTATATCTATTCCGCTTACCAAAAATGCATCGTTACAGATAAGCTCAGAAGGCTGAAACTTATTGATCTCATCAATGATCTCTTTAATGGTATCAACCTCTGTAAGTAAAAAGTCGCCGGTGGTAACATCGGCAACAGAGATTCCTGTCTTTTCATCAGAATAGAATACGCCCATGAGATAATTATTTCTGGTCTCATCAAGGGCCTGCATATTAAGGTTGGTTCCGGGAGTCACGATTCTTGTGACATCTCTTTTTACTATTCCCTTAGCTTCCTTGGGATCTTCGAGCTGCTCACAGATAGCGACCTTGTAGCCTCTTCCCACAAGCTTTGACAGGTAGGAATCCACAGCATGATGAGGAACTCCGCACATGGGAGCTCTCTCTTCAAGTCCGCAGGCCTTTCCTGTCAGTGTGAGTTCAAGTTCCTTGGACACAACCTTTGCATCATCGAAGAACATTTCATAGAAGTCACCAAGCCTGTAAAAGAGGATGCAATCCTTGTAGTCTTCCTTGGTCTTTATGTAGTTTTGCATCATGGGGCTTAGTTTTTCAAAATCTATATCCAAAGTAGTTTATCTCCATATCTGCATTATTTTATCATTGTGCCCATATAGTAAAAACCGTGGCACTCATCAAGCTTAACATCAACAAATTCACCAATAAGTGATTTGTCAGCAGGGAAATGTACCAGAGTGTTATTGGACATTCTTCCTGTAACAAGTGAAGGATCCTGCTCGTTCACTTCTTCAACAAGTACTCTGTGGGTCTGGCCTGTGAATCTTGATGCACGCTTTTTGGCTGTCTCCTGAACAACCTTAAGAAGTCTGTCGAAGTTGGGCTTACTAACAGACTCAGGAACCTGTTCCATAGAGGCAGCAGGTGTTCCTGTTCTCTTGGAATAAATAAAAGTAAAAGCATTGTCAAATTCTGCTTTTCTTACTACATCGATGGTCTCATCAACATCGCTGTCAGTCTCGCCGGGGAAGCCTACGATGATATCTGTTGTAAGAGATACATCGGGAATCTGTGCCTTAATCTTATCAACAAGAGCAAGATAGCTTTCCTTGGTGTAGCGTCTGTTCATCTTGTTAAGAATCTCATCAGAGCCTGACTGCAAAGGAAGGTGAATATGCCTTGCAACCTTCTCATTTTCAGCGATCACTTTAATAAGATCATCTGATAAATCCTTAGGGTGTGAAGTCATAAATCTCACACGTTCTATTCCATCAACCTTGCACACTTCATTTAAAAGCTCTGCAAAGCTCATCTTATCCTCTTTGGGAAGTCCTCTTCCATAGGAGTTGACGTTCTGGCCAAGAAGCATGATCTCTTTTACGCCATCAGCTGCAAGATACTCAATTTCTCTGATTATATCCTTAGGATTCCTTGATCTTTCGCGGCCTCTTACATAAGGCACAATGCAGTAGGTGCAGAAATTATTGCAGCCAAACATAATATTGATACCTGACTTGAAGGGATACTTTCTAACGATAGGAAGATCCTCAACAATCTGATCTGTATCCTTCCAGATATCAATAATCATTCTGTCAGATTCAAACATTGTGCAGATAAGCTCTGCAAACTTAAAGATATTATGTGTTCCGAATATAAGGTCCACATGGCGATAGCTCTTCTGAATCTTCTCAATCGCGCCCTGCTCCTGCATCATGCAGCCGCAAAGAGCAATCTTCATCCAGGGCTTTTTCTTTTTGATACCTGATACGTAGCCAAGTCTTCCAAATACTCTCTGATCAGCATTATCTCTGACAGTACAGGTATTGTAGATGACAAAATCAGCATCCTCTGACTCAGTCTGCTCATATCCGATTTTAGTAAGAATACCGATAAGCTTCTCGGAATCTCTGGCATTCATCTGACAGCCAAAAGTAACGACACAGGCTGTAGGCTTTCTGCCAAGCTCTTTTTCAAGATCCTTTACATACCCTTCAGCCTTCTCCATATAGGAAAACTGCTTTTTGGTCTCTTCCCCTGCATTTTCTGTAATAACGCTGTGTAATACTTTCTCACTCATTAAATTCAAATAACTCCATCTAAAAATCAAACTGTAAAATCGCCGTAAATAGTGCAAAGATTAAGCAGAATACTTACTGTCTTGTTAATCTCCTGCACTGATGCGTACTCATATCTTCCATGATAGTTGTATCCGCCTGTGCAAAGGTTCGGACAGGGAAGTCCCTTAAAGGAAAGCATTGCTCCATCCGTACCGCCTCTGATAGCAAATTCAAGAGGTGTAACGCCCTCATCAAGCATTGCCTTTCTTGCATTCTCGATAAGATGCATGTGAGGCTTGATCTTCTCTATCATGTTGTAATAAGAATCTTCCATGGTAAGCTCAACTGTGTTCTCACCATATTTTGCATTGAGGAAATCAACGATTCTCTTAACTGTCTCTTTTTTCTCTGTAAACTTCTCCATATCATGGTCACGAATGATATAGTAGCACACTGCTTTCTCGCAGGTTCCCTTCATCATTGTGAGATGATAAAAGCCCTCTCTTCCCTCTGTGTACATGGGATTCTGGCTTACAGGAAGCATTGACTGGAACTCGTATGCAATAAGTGTTGCATTGAGCATCTTGTTTTTCGCATCGCCGGGGTGAACACTCTTACCGTTTATGATGAGCTCAACCTCAGCCGCATTGAAATTCTCATATTCAAGGTCGCCAAGCTTGCCGCCATCTACTGTATAAGCAAACTCTGCGCCGAATCTGTCTATATCAAAAAACTTTGTACCCTCACCGATCTCTTCATCAGGAGTAAAGCCTATTTTTATCTCTCCATGCTTAATCTCGGAATTCTGCAAAAGAGTCTGAGCCATGGTCATGATCTCTGCAATGCCGGCCTTATCATCTGCTCCGAGAAGTGTTGTTCCGTCAGTTACAATGAGGTCCTCCCCCTTGTGATTTAACAGCTCAGGAAAAGTCTTAGGTGAAAGCACATACTTTCCATCATCTGAAAGTTTAATATCTGCTCCGTCATAATTCTCCACAATTCTTGCATTAACATCCTTACCGCTTACGGCATCAGATGTATCCATGTGAGAGATAAAACCTATAACAGGTGTCTCTTTGTCGTTATTTGCAGGAATTGTTGCATAAACATAGCAGTGCTCTGCATCATAAAAAACGTCTGATGCACCCATCTCCTCAAGTTCCTTTGTAAGAAGCTTAGCAAGCTCGTGCTGCTTCATGGTAGAAGGACTTGTATTTGTGTGTTCGTCAGACTGTGTATCAAATTTGGTGTAGCGAAGAAATCTCTCTACAACATCCTCAGGTTTATTTTGAATTGTGAAATTACTCATTTGCTTTTATACTTTCCTCCAGTTCTTTCTCCCAGCGCAGTCTGTCCCTGCCTGTGAGGAATATTTCCTTGATGTATTTAAAAGTAGCTGCTTCTCCCTGCTCTCCGAGCATGTTAAGAAAGAATTCCAGCTTGTTGGCAGTATCGGGATGGATGAGATCCTTCACCCTTTCCTTTTCTCTCTCGTAATACTTGTATGAATCCCAGGCTTCGTATTCGTCACCTCTGTAGGTCATACATGCCGCAACTCTGTCAGCTATCATCTCAGCTATGTATTTGTCAGGCATCGGTGCAGGAACTATGGAGCTGTCGCTTCCGGGCTTATTGAAAAAGTCTATGTAGTACTCAAAATGATGTCTGTTCCTGCCCTTGTGATGAAGCCATGCATCAGAGTAGCCCTTTACTTCACGCTCTCTGGCGTTGGGGGATCTTGTCCCCTGATAAAACTTTGCTCCTCTGAAAAATTCAGTGAAAGAATATTTTGAAAGGTCATGTGTCAGCCCCTGAAAATATATCCCCATCTGAAAACAATGCTTGCAAACAAGATGCCTGTGCTTGGTAATTGTAATAAAATGACCAAGCATCTTTTTTAATGTAATCTTATCCTCTGTCATTTATTTACACTGCTTCTCTTTTTTGTTGTTTTTGTCACAGGCTTACCAACGCCTATCAGAATCTTTACAGATCTCTCGGTACACTCAATTTTCTCCTGGTCCTTAAGTGTCTGCATACGCTTGTAGTCTTCTGTGTTCTCGGTATCGTTCAGTATCTTCCACTGCATTCCTTCAGGGAGCTTTGGAAGTGCAAAGCTAACCGGAGTCCAGTGCATGTTATAAGCCACATAGAAGAAATCCTGTTCCTTATCAGACTGCTCGTATAAACCACAATAAAGCATGCCGATACAGTGACTGTAATTTGAAAGATCGGGTCTCCAGGCCTCTGTCCCATGATAAGAAAGATCAGGATAACCACAGGCCTTATAATCCATCAGCTTAAAGGGCTTGGACTCATGAAGTATCTTGTATTTAAATCTAAGATTACTAAGAAACCTCACATACTCAATAAGAGCTTCTCCCTGGGGTCTTGAAGCTTCCTTCCAGTCAACCCATCCGGTGGCATTATCCTGGCAATAAGGATTGTTATTGCCATCCTGAGAATTAAGGAATTCATCGCCGCCAAAAAGCATAGGTGTTCCCTGTGAAAAGAACAGCATTGTAAGCGCATTCTTAATCTGCTTATTCCTTAGAGCTAAAATAGACTGCTTTCTTGTCTTACCCTCGATTCCGCAATTCCAGCTAAGGTTGTATGGATTACCGTCAGAGTTATTCTCGCCGTTAAGCTCATTTCTCTTGTGCTCGTATGAAACAAGATCGCAAAGCCTGAAGCCGTCATAATTGCATATATAATTCACAATGCCTGCATTCTGAGAATTACTCAGCATCAGTCTTATGAAGTCATTAAGGGAATTATCATCACCCTTAAGAAAACGCCTCGATGAGTACATGAACTGATCCTGATATTCAGCAAGAGTTCTCATATCAGGAGTGCGTCCCTTGTAAAGCCTTCCGTAATCAAAGCCGTAATACCATATTTTAATATCCGAAAGCGCCGGATCTTCAGCAATAAGCTGCGGCGCAGCTCCGTTACCCTTAAGGTGTACTCCGTCAATATGGTAATTAAATACCCAGTGTCTGATAGAAGAAGCCATTAAATCCTGTGAGGCATTCTCATCAAAATAGAACTGCATTATAACTTCAATGCCATTCTTATGGAAAAGCTTGACCATATCCTTGAACTCAACATCCGCATCTGATCCCGAATATGCATAAGCTGTTCTTGGCGCAAAATAAAAGCCGTTTTTATAGCCCCAGAAATTAATCTTCTTTCTCTGAGTTGCATGATCCTTTATCTGACCATCCTCGCTGACCATTACCTTTTTAGCGGTATTAACTCGTGATATGGACCCCTCCGGCATATTAACTCCGTTAGTCCTCTCAGGTCCTGCATTATCAAGAACGCACATCTCATAGGATGGCATAATCTCTATGGCTGTAACTCCAAGTGACTTTATATAAGGGAGCTTTTCACAAAGGCCGCTGTAGGTACCTCTCTTTTTAAGCTCAACACCACTTGAAGGGCTCTTAGTATAGCCTCTTACATGTAATGTGTAGATAAAAGAGTCTTCGTATTTCCTGCGTGGACACTTATCGCTGCCCCAATCATAGGGAGTATCGTCAATCCTGCATCTAAGTGTCGTAATATCTACAGGCTTTGCCCACTTATCATAGCCTTCTATATAACGGGCGTAAGGGTCGCAGAAAATCTTTTTTCCGCAAAAAAGCATGTAGTATTTATATTCAGATGTATCACCCAAAATCTCACAGCTAAAGATATTACCGCTTCTGTACTCTTCAGAAAATTCGATTTTCTCGCCCTTTCTGTCATTTTCGCAGTACAAAATTATGCCGCATTTGCTCTTAGCTTCAAATGCTGCACATACTCTTATGCTGTTACCTGCTCTTGATATCCCCATGGGATAAGGCTGCAAACTACTAAGTTTTAAGTTTTTTCTCATCTTTTTTCCTTAATCGATATTTTGCGACATAATATTATACCACACAAATACGGAAAAGGCGGCTATGAATTATCACGCCGCCTCATAAGTTCATATAAAATTTGAATTCGGAATATGATCAGTCCTCAGGATCTGCATCTATAAGCTCATCAAACTCCACATCATCAAGATACTCATCAAAAGCATCAGCCACAGCCTCGTACTCATCATCATCCTCGATGTATCCAAGCTCCGGCTCATCATCCTCTGACTTCTGGATAAACTGATAGAACCATACATTACCGTCGTTATTCTGTCCATTCTCATCAAGAGGAAGAAGAACTATGTAGTCTTTCTCCTGTACTGTAAGTACTATCAGAACTGCGCAGCTAACCTCAGTGCCATCATTAAGCTCGATATCCACTGTCATCTGCTCGTCATTCTGAATCTTGGTGTTCATCTTAGTTGCGATCTCAGAAAAGATCATGTTGTTTTTTCCTCCTTCACAATGAAGCCGTGCCTTATACTGACAGATCTAATTTCTGACCATAGTCCTTTACAGGCTTTGCTTCGATTGTACTCCAATCAATATTTTTAATCTTGTCGATGAGTTCTTCTACAGAGTCTGCATAAACAGAGGTCTTCTTTTCGTAGGCCGGCTCTTTCTTGCCATAGCCTTCTTTTAGCTTATCCAGCTGTTCCTGCCGTTCTTCTCTTGCCTTTGCCTTCTTTTCTTCAGCCTTGGCAGCCTCTTTATCAGCAGCTACCTGCTTGTTGTACTTCTCGTTCTGCTCCTTAATGGTAGCAAAGAACTTGGTAGTACCGTCGGCATCAATCTTAACGCCTATTGACTCAACACTCTGGCCTGATTCTTCAATCTGCTGCTTCATATCAGCAAGCTTGCCGGTTGATTCATCGATGATTCCCATATATTTATTCTTGGTCTCTTCATCGGCAGCCATCTGTTCAAGTACTTCGGGCTCGATCAGAACACTGAACTCCTTTGTGCCTCTGGACATAATGTCCTCGGCTTCCTCATCTGAGGAATAGTTTGACACAAAAAAGTCCATATTTCCATACTTTTCTTTAAGTTCATCCAAAAGTTTTTTCGCAGCATCACTGAGCTCAACACCTTCCTGAATGTGAGTTTCTGACGCAGCTTTATTTTTCTGGATCTCTAACTTATCATTTTTCTTTTGGGATGCATTTACATCGTCAGCTTTCTTGAACCTCTGACTGTTTGTCTGATAGGCACTAAGCTGATTCGCAATAGATGAACCCAGCCCATTTACCGTACTCATATTGAAACCCTCCTTTGCTTAAGAATCTGCGACTTCCTTGTCACAATTAGATATAGTATTCTAAATTGTTTATCGACAGATTCTAAATATAACTTAATAGCAGGATCAATATTTTTTACATATTTATGAAAAACTGATCCAGCTTATTGTGGAGCGTAGTCCTGTCAACAGTTTTAAGTATGTAATCAGCAGGCTTAAGGGCAAGCACTCTTACGATGCTGGCTTTATCGCCCTTTGCAGTAAGGAACATAACTGGAATGTCCTTGATGCTGGCATCACTCTTAAACATCTCAAGAACCTTTGGTCCCGATGTAACGGGCATCTCGTAATCAAGAAGAATCAGGTCCGCCGTGTTTTTTGCAAGCCAGGTAATGGCCTGAATTCCGGAGTTAACCATGGCAACTCTGTAATCATCCATTAGCCAGGATCTGATAGTTCTCATGTATGCAACATCATCATCAACGATCAGTATGCAGCGCTTTCTTGCTTCCATCATCTCATTGGTGAAAAAGATCTTGCATGCTTCAATGAAATCATCCATCTTAAGAGGTCTGGAAAAAAACCTCTCGATATTTGACTCGGGAAGATATTTAAGAGCTTCATCATACTCAACAGGATTACCTATAACCATGATTGTTCTGTTGGATTCAAGACAAAGATCCTTAAGATATATCAGTGTCTTAGGTACAATCTCATCAAGATAATACACAAAGAGTTCAGTTTCTTCCTGCACTTGCTTTATATCTTCAACCTTTTCCTGTGTGAAATATGCGTTTATTCCGGCATCCCGAAGCTTCATGAGAAGGCCTTTTACCATAAAGGATTCGTTTGCACCGATAATCTGTAAGTTTTTAGCCATCGCATCTTCTCCATTTATTCTTTGATAATCCTTGCAATGTTCTCCCAGTCCAGGTTAGTTAATAGTTTTTCTATTTCCTCAAACTTCTTTTCATCTTTTTCAGGTAGTTTATATTCTTTCATGGATTTGATAACCATATCTGCCAGATCAAAATCCATGCTATCACAAAACTCCAGTAGCGACTGATAAGCATCATTCAGTGAGCTCTGAGGTATTTCCTCTTTATCATCAGCATCTTCCTCACCACTAAGGAAGGAAAGCTTCTGCTTAAAGCCTCTGTAGTAATTAAGAAGGTCTTCCGTCTCAGCCTTTATCTTATCAATATCTCCGGCATTTCCTGCATCCTCAAGGTCCTTGGCATCGGATCTTAGTTTTTCTGCACCGATAAGATTTCCTGAGCTCTTAAGTGCATGAACCTTGATCGTGTAATTCTCCCAGTCCTCATTCCGATAAAAATTCTCAATTTCTTCGGATTTCATATCAATTGAACTGTAGAAAATATTTAAAGCTGTAACATAAGCATCATAGGATCCGCAAAGTGAAAGTCCCTGCTGCTCGTCTATATCATCTATAACCTTCAGACTTTCTATAACATCGCCGCCTTCAGGAACACTTTTCGTATCCATGCTGACCTTCTGTTCCATGGGCTGTTCAACCGGAATAGGCTTTTTCTCAGGACTCTTCTTTGGTGTATTGTGCGGAAGTTTAAGCTTTTTTCTCATGCTGTCAGGAAGATAAATTATAAGAATAGCCAGAAGCTGATTAAAATCAATGGGCTTTTCTATATAATTATCAAATCCCGCATCCAGACAGGTGTGACCTTCTGCCGGAGTATCCGCTGCCACCATGGCAACTATGGGCGTTGCCTTATTTTTGTTATCAATTCCCATCTTAATCTGATTGAAGGTTTCGATACCATCGGGATCAGGCATCATATAATCCATCAGAATAAGGCAGTACTCATTGTTTCTAACATAGCGCAGACAGTCTCTTCCACTTGCAGCTTCATCACAACCAACACCCAGGAATTCCAGGTGTTTCTTTAGGAAAAACAGATCAAGTTTTGAATCATCAACAACTAATACTGTCTCGCTCACAAAAAGCTCCTTTAGGACTCTTTGGCAATTATATTTGCTCTCTTCATCAGAAGCCCGATAGCTGCGTACAGATCAGGATCATCCGAATAGTCCTCTCTGATATCAACGATGGTCTCAGGTTTAACCTGTGCCATCGACGGTTCATATTTTACAGATTTGGTAGGAATATGTTTCTTATAATCCTTACCGTCCGTTTTAATTACTTTATCCGAAGGCAAAAGCTCTAAAAGTACTTTTTCAAGAGCATCGCCTATTATCGGCTTACTTAAGTAATCTTCAAAGCCTGAATTCTTGTAAACTTCTCTTGCACCTGAGAATGCATTTGCTGTAAGAACTACGCAGGGCTTATTGCAGTTAGGCGACTTCTCGTTACTCCTAAGTCTCCACAGCATTTCCATACCGTCCATTCCGGGCATCCTGTGGTCAATAAGAAGTAGATCAAATTCCTGCTCATCACATATCTTAAGTGCTTCTTTACCGCTTGTGGCTGTTACTATCTGTATCTTTGTATCCTGAATAAGACTCTTTGTAACCACAAGGTTGATCTCATTATCATCAACAATAAGTATCTTCGCTTCAGGAGCTTCAAATAGCTGTCTGTAATTGTCTTCGCTCTTTATCAGCTTTTCATAGGTCTCATGGAAATCACCTATAGGATCCCAGCTTCTTGTTTCCTGCTGAACAGTGAAGGAAAATGTTGAACCTTTACCATATTCACTTCGAACCATCAGCTCTGAATTCATAAGTGCCAAAAGCTTTTGGACGATACTCATTCCAAGACCGGTACCTTCGACATTTCTGTTTCTGACTTCCTCTAATCTCTCGAAGGGACTGAACAGCCTTGTCATATCCTCATCTCTGATACCAATACCCGTATCGGAAACTGATATCTTAAGTCCGATTGTGCCGTTTATATCAAGATGTCCACTGGATATATAATCAACATCCATGTGTATAGAACCCTTTTCCGTATACTTAATGGCGTTTGTGAGGATATTCAGAATAATCTGTTTAAGTCTTACGTTATCCCCATAAAGGAGATGAGGCATCTCTTCGTTAACTGTGATCTGGAAATCGAGCCCCTTATTTCTTGCTCTCTCATCAACCATGCTGATCAGCTCAGCGATAGTACCGGCCAGATCATACTCTACGTTGTAAAGCTCCATCTTTCCTGCTTCTATCTTTGAGAAATCAAGAACGTCGTTTATAAGGGAAAGTAGCGTATTTCCTGCACTTTTTATGTTATGGGAATACTTAAGCAGATTATCATCATCATATTCTCTTATGATCAGCTCATTCATTCCCAAAATCGCATTAATGGGAGTTCTGATCTCGTGTGACATTTGAGATAAGAACTGGCTCTTTGCGCTGTTGGCAGCTATAGCTTCCGCTTCTGCTTCAGCCGCCTTTTCACTTAACTGTTCAAGCTCAGCATTATTAAGTGCCATGCTTATTCTTAGCTTTTGTATAAGCACAGCGACGATTCCGGATACTATAAGTGAAGTAAATATCTGGAATACATCCCTTGAATAGAAAAATGACACTTTATTTATAACAACCAGTACACAGAAAATGACGCTGAGTGTAAATTCAAAAAGAATATAAATCTTAAGCCTATCGATATATATGGCTACAAAAATAATCAAAAAGAACGGAAACAGAACTGATGGCGTCTCGGGACCTGCTGTCATTGAATCGATAAAAATACATCCCAGATACAGTATTCCGTAGGCGACAAGACTCTCTCTCCGGCATGCCTTAAAGGACAGCTTTTTGTTAACAAGTATCTGATTGGTAATGAAAAATGCAATAATAAAAGCAAATAGAAGGTAATAAAGAGAGTGTATAATAAACCCTCTGATTATTACCTTCGAAATTATAATCATGGCTAAAAAGATGGCCGCTACTACGATGGACATCTTTCTTTGAACTGACATATTAGTTTTTACGATATCTTTTTCACAGAGCTCGAAGTACCGGTCTTCCTTGCTTCGATATTCTGCGAGGACCTCATGTATCATAAGGTTTCCCCCTTTATATGTCTGTTCAAATCATAGCAATTGTGATATTTAATTACAATGAACTAATTATAAAAAAACGCTAAATTATTAACTATCATTTCTTATCTTCAGGAGTTTCCTTTGGTGCTTCCTGAGGTTGTGAAACGTTAGGCTGTATAGGCTGCATCTGAGGCTGTGCCATATTCTGATGCATAGCTGCATTTTTTGCCATTTTCTCAGCTCTTCTCTTTTTAGCCTTCTTATCGCAAATCTTAACTATAATTATAACAATTATCAAAATAACGATAAGAACGATAAGTGTAGGTATATGAGTAATAATTGCAAGCAGAAGTGATTCAAAGAATGCAACTACAGCCGCAAAGTTGTCAACAAAGCCTTCTGTAGCCTTCTCCCAGAAGGTCTTGGGCGCATCAGGTGTGTACTCAATAACCTCATCAATATTCATGACAACCGTGCTATAGCTTACCTGATTATCAAAGGTTCTAAGCTGTGATTCCATGGATTCAAGCTGATACTGAACATCTGTGAGCTTATCCTGAATTGTAATGATATCCTCAATTGACTCTGCTTTCTCCATAAGAGTAAGGAGCTGATCCTGCTCTTTAAGAAGGGCCTTTTTGTGGCCTTCAAGGTCAGCATAAGTAAGAGTTACATCCTTAACATTTCTGTTCTGATTCTTGATGTGACTCTTTTCATCAACGGAGGTCATAAAACTGTCAAGCTTAGCCTCAGGAATCCTTAAGGTAAGAGAACCATATCTTTCACTTCTTGAGTTATAGCTGTTATTATTTATGCTCTCGCTTTCGATATAGCCGCCAAGCTGCTCTGTCTTTTCCTTGATGAATTTTACAAGTGAATCAAATTCCTGAGTCTCAACATCAATATTTATATTTGTAATAAGCTTTCTGTTTGATTTATTGGACTCCGCATTTTCTTCTGTTATCTCAGTGGCATTGTTAGAACTGCTTCCCGGAGCTTCTTCCTCGTATAATTCAACTGCTTCATCACCATAGAAGCCATCTGATGCTCCGGCTGATTCTGTGGCATAAGAGGGCTCATAGCTGTTTTTATCATATGAGCTTCCGCCACAGGCAGCAGTAAACGCCAGAACTGATGCAGTAAGAGTTATCGCAAATATTCTTAAATTATTCTTTTTCATAACATTCTTTCCCCCATAATTAAGTTACAGTAAACGGTAAATAATTTTGACGCTCACCAAAGTATTACAAATATACGTTTATTATATTACAAAAACACGAAGAAAACTATGCCTTCTTCCGGTCAAAAGCAGAAACAGGCCGTAGGAATACAGAGGCCTAATATCAGTAATGCTTGCTTTTCCCGCCTTATAAATCCTTATTTGTCATCCTTAAAATATTCATACAAAGGCCTTAAAAAGCTTGATCTCATAGATGGGTTATCTTTTGAACCTTTCACATAGCTAAGATAAAGATTTTCCTTGGCTCTTGTCATAGCAACATAAAACATTCTTCGCTCTTCCTCTATTTCAGCCATGGATACACTCCTTCTTGATGGAATTATTCCCTCATTAATGTCAGGGATAAAAACATTTCTGAATTCAAGTCCCTTTGAAGCATGCATCGTCATGATTCTAACCCCCTCTTTATTTACAAAATCCTTCTGCTTTGAAATTTCTTTAATCTTCTCCTGTTCATTTATATACTCGGAAAATTCATTAAAGTTTTCAAAATGTCTGCATATTTCCATAAGCTCATCAAGATCGCTCATTATTTCATCCAGCCTTGCTTTATCTGACAGGTACTTATCCTTTAGATACTTGTTAAAACCAAGAACATTCCTTATGTAGTGAATGGCAAAATATGGCCTGAGGGACCTTATCATCTTTATATCACGTTGAAGCTTTTTAACGGAATCCGCGGTACTCATTCTACCTTTTTTGATGAAGTATGAGGAAAGCGAATTAAGATCAACAATATCTTCGCTAAGGCTTTCCCTTGTGATATATCTTACAGGCTTATTCATGATCTTTAGAAAATCACTCCTCATACCTCCTCCACATGCAAAATTAAGGTATGCGATCACATCACTGACTCCGTTCTTTTCATGAAATAGCGTTATTTTCTCTTTGTAGGAGCAGGGAATTTCTCTGTTTATCAGAAACTTGGCCATGCCTGTTGCTTCGGTATTGGTTCTAAAAATAATTGCCGTCTCCTTAAGCTTTAAATCCTTAAGCTTATCTGCAATAAACTTATACTCAGAATCCTTATCTTCAAAGCTAAGGCCGCCTATCTGTCCCTTTATGCCGCTACCTGCCTTAATGTTCTTTTTAAACCTGATACTGTTTTCTTCGATGACCTTAAGGCTTCCATCAAGAATACTCGATGCACATCTGTAATTTATATCAAGGATAATCTCATCTGCCCTTGGAAAATGCTTCTTAAACTCAAGCATAAACTCAGGTCTTGATCCTCTAAAGCCGTAAATTGACTGATCATCATCACCCACAACGAAAAGATTTTCATTTTTTCCAATAAGCAGCTTTACCACCTCAAACTGCATTCTGTTTATATCCTGGTATTCATCAATAAGGATATACTTAAATTTGTCCTGCCAAAGCTTTAATACATCTCTGTTTTTAGAAAGAAGCTCATGGCACATAAGTACCATATCATCAAAATCAATAAGAGACTGTTCCTTCATAAACAGACCATATTCTCTATAGATTTCAGGAAAAAACTCGTACAAAGGTACGTCCTTTGAAGCAGCCGTGGGACTTTCTCCATCGTTTTTAACCTTGGAAATCTCTGACAAAATAAGTCTTATAGTCTCCTTGTCATAATCGATGCTTACTTTATTTTGCTTTTCTCGTACCTGCAATTCCTTAAGTACATGATTTAGAATATTGTACTTATCAGATTCGCGCATAATAGTAACAGAGCTGCCACATCTGCCGCCGCTTTGCTGTAAAATTTGAAAAAAACATGAGTGGAATGTTCCAAAGAGAACCTCTGGATACATGGAATTTGTTTCTTTAGTGAAACGTTGCTGCATCTCTATGGCTGCAGCCTTGGTAAAGGTTATTACCAATATATTTCCGGGACTTACTCCCTTTTCGATGAGCCTTATGACTCGCCTGATTATAACAAAGGTCTTACCGCTACCCGGTCCTGCTATGACACAGGCAGCACCTTCTCCGTGCTCTATGGCACGGAGCTGTGCGGGATTACCTGTCATTTTATTTTGATTCAAGCTTCTCAATAGCCTTGTTAAGTCTGTCTAATGTCTCTTCCTTACCGATTACTTCCATAAGCTCGGTTGCTCCGCAGGGTGTCATAGCTTTTCCTGAAAGAGCTATTCTGATAGGCCAGAGTACATATCCGTTCTTGTATTCCTTTGCCTTGATGTAATCCTGAAGTGCAGCATACAGCGCATCATTGCTGTAATCGCTCTGAGCTTCAAGAATAGGCTTTAAGTCCTTAAGAACTGCAAGAGATGACTCCTCATCGGTCTTCATCTTCTTGTGCTTGTAGATCTCAGTCTCATAAGAAGGAACTTCCTGGAAGAAATCAATCATCTCAGCAATGTCGGGCCAAATCTCAATTCTGGTCTTTATCATAGCTGCGATCTTATGGAAATCGTAATCCTTCTTAATAACTTCCTGCATGTAAGGAAGTGCAAGCTCATAGAACTTATCATCATCCATAGCCTTAAGATACTCGCCGTTCATCCAACGAAGCTTGGTGTAATCGAATACTGCGGGAGATTTGTTAATACGCATGTAATCGAACTTCTCAACAAGCTCTTTAAGGCTCATGATTTCTGTATTGTCATCAGGTGACCAACCAAGAAGTGCAACGAAGTTAACAACTGTCTCAGGAAGGAATCCCTGCTCGATAAGATCCTCAAAAGAAGAATGTCCGCTTCTCTTACTGAGCTTATGATGATCCTCATCTGTGATAAGAGGACAATGGATGTACTTTGGTACTTCCCATCCAAATGCATCGTAGAGTCTGTTGTACTTGGGTGATGAAGAAATATACTCATTACCTCTTACAACATGAGTGATACCCATAAGGTGATCATCTACTACATTTGCAAAATTGTATGTAGGATATCCGTCAGACTTGATAAGTACCATATCGTCAAGTTCTGAATTATCTACTGTAATATCTCCGTAAAGCTCGTCATGGAATGTTGTAGAACCTTCTCTGGGATTATTCTGACGAATTACATAAGGCATACCTGCTGCAAGGTTAGCTTCAACCTCTTCCTTGCTAAGGCCAAGACAGTGCTTATCATAAACACTTACTTCTTTTCCATCGATAACCTGTGTGAGTGTAGCAAGTCTCTCAGGTGTGCAGAAGCAGTAATATGCTTCCCCCTTTTCAACAAGCTCTTTTGCATACTTAAGATAAATGCCTTCCTTCTGTCTGTCACTCTGTACATAAGGACCTACGCCCTTATCCTTATCGGGACCTTCATCATGAACAAGACCTGCGGACTCAAGAGTGCGATAAATGATCTCAGTAGCACCCTCAACATAACGCTCCTGGTCTGTGTCCTCGATTCTTAAAATAAAATCTCCTCCATCATGCTTAGCAATAAGGTAAGCATAGAGAGCTGTTCTTAAATTACCGACATGCATCCTTCCTGTAGGGCTGGGAGCATATCTTGTTCTAATCTTCTGTGCCATAATCTCTCCAATAATTATTTACATAACTTCCGAAAATTCTTTTTTCTCGAATTCCACAACAATGCCGGAAGCTAAGTTTCTACATAATGCAATCTGTTTCTTACCAAGTTGAATTATAAGACCGCCATGTTCTTTTTTACCAATTACTTTTACATGGGAACCATCGGTAACTCCGATTGACTTAAGTCTCATCTGGAAGACAGATTGTTCGACGTTCATCCCTTTGACAAGGTAAACGCCATTCTTCTCCCCGTCAATAAGTGTCATATAAAACCTCAAAATAAAAAGAAATATTAAAGTACAACTATCGAATTATATACCAGCATTACATTAATGAAAAGAGCATCGCTTTAATGCGATAAAGCATCCGCTTATTTACTGGGATATTTCGCCATAACACTCGGGTCTTCTGTCTCTGAAAAGTCCCCATGAAAGTCTGTTCATTCTGATTTCATGGAAATCATAAACAGCCATAATAATCTCTTCTGACGAGCTTCCTGCCTGCCTCAAAATATCACCGGTCTCATCAGTCATAAAGCTATGGCCATAGAAATTAAGAGATGAAAGCTGTCCTCCGTTCTCTTCTGAGGGTGTGACGTTCTCAATTCCAACTCTGTTAGCGGCAACTACAGGAATGATATTGGCTGCAGAATGTCCCTGCATGGTTCTCTGCCAGTGTCCTGAGCTGTCAACATTCAGTATAGGCTCAGAGCCAATGGCTGTGGGATAAAGAATGATATCTGCTCCCTGAAGCGCAAGACATCTTGCGGTCTCCGGGAACCACTGATCCCAACATATTCCAACGCCAACTCTTCCATAAGCTGTTTCAAATACGATGAATCCGCTGTCCCCCGGAGTGAAATAGAATTTCTCCTGATAGAAATGGTCATCAGGTATATGTGTTTTCCTGTAAACACCGAGAATATCTCCGTCAGCGTCAATCATGGCAACGGAATTATACATTACGTTACCTTCACGTTCATAAAAGCTGATAGGCATTACCACTGACAGCTCTCTGCATACGTCCCTAAAATGCTGAACTGCAAGATTCTGCTCCACAGGAGTAGCAAAATCATAATAGTCGTAGCGTCGCTCCTGGCAAAAATACTGTCTCTCAAAAAGTTCAGACAAAAGTATGATCTGAGCACCCTGAGATGCTGCTTTTCTCACAAATTTTTCGGCTTTTCTAATATTCTTATGTACAAGTTCAAGATCGGATATTTCAGGATCATTATAGGCTTCCTTACCACAAGCGAATTGAATAGCTGCAACAGTTACTGATGTATTATCCTTTAGCATTTTCATCCTCCCGTTTTTTCAAAATAAACGCTATATTGCCGTTACTTTAAACTTATGAAACTAATCAAAATTCACTATCTTCCGCCTCATATTGCTGACAGGTGCAGGTATCTGCTGAGTTATGCAGTGAATATTTCCTCCCCCAAGAAGAATCGCCCTTGTATCAATGGGAATAATCTTCCTGTTTTTACATATTTTTGAAAGAGTCTCTACAGCTCTTCTGTCACTTTCTGTATTCTCTCCACCAAACTGCGGAACAAGTACAGAGGTATTTGTAAAATAGAAATTGGCATAGCTGGCAGCAAGTCTCTCCCCCGGCTCTCGCTCATCCTCGCCCTCTTCAAATATGTAATTATCTATATCCTCCTGAGTACAGATAACAGGCGTATCAGGTACATAAAGCTTATGTATTCTAAGATGTCTGCCCCTTGCATCAGTGACACTTTCCAAATATTCAAGATCCTTTAAGGACATCTCATATTGCGGATCATCCTTATTATCAGTCCAGGCCAGCACTACTTCACCGGGAGCAGTAAAAGCACAGACATTATCAACATGTTCATTGGTTTCATCGTTATAGATTCCGTAAGGAAGCCACAAAACCTTTTGGGCTCCGAGATAATCCTTTAACTTTTGCTCAATCTCTTCTTTTGACAGCTCAGGGTTTCTTCCTTTACTAAGAAGACAGCTCTCTGTGACCATTACCGTTCCTTCACCGTCGCAGTGAATGGAGCCTCCCTCAAGGACAAAGGGATGTGCATCAAAAGCTTCTACTCCAAGAATATCGCAAAAGCTTTTTGCAACGGCATCATCCTTATCCCAGGATGCATATAATCCGTCAAATTCGCCGCCCCAGGCATTAAAGCACCAGTCAATTCCTCTAATCTCGCCCTTTGCGTTTCTCACGAAGGTGGGGCCTACATCTCTTGCCCAGGAATCATCTGTTTCCATAGGAATAATATGTACATTGTCTTTAAAATTGCCGCAGGCATCAAAAATCTGCTCTTTTGCTTCATCGATTTCATCTGCGCCTACAAGGACATATAATTTTTCACATTTCACAATTTGTGAAAAGATTTCGCAGAATGCTTTTCTTGCTTTATCCTTGTTTTTGCCCCAACTTCCGGGCCTTTGCGGCCATATCATGAGCGTAGCGTCGTGTATATCGTATTCTGCGGGCATCGTGTATCCCAGGTCAGCGGGAAATACTGCATTTTCCAAACTCATAGTGTGTAAAAATTCCTTTTCTGATTTCACAGTTTAAACACAATTAAAACACTTTTCCTTAACTTTTTACCTGTATTATAAGAACATCAAGAGATGAACCTCTTGAATAACCCCTTCATAAAAAGTAACTATTAACCCCTCATAAACACAAAACACACAAAACACTTTTCTTCAAAAAAGCTGGAACTTCCGTGACAAGGTTCCAGCTTTCCTTCTTTTTGCAGATAAAAATTATGAATGCGCCTTGCAGACGCATTCATATTTAAATCGTAAATCTTACTTTGTACCGAAGATACGGTCACCGGCATCACCAAGGCCGGGAACGATATAACGATTCTCATTTAAGAAATCATCAATATGTGCACATGTAATCGGTACATCAGGATGCTCTGAAGTAACCTTCTCAAGTCCCTCGGGAGCTGCTATAAGGCAGATAAAGCGCATCTTCTTAACGCCCTTATTCTTGAAAAGCTCGATTGCATCACATGCAGAACCGCCGGTTGCAAGCATGGGATCAAGAATAATAACTTCTCTTTCTCCGATATCCTCGGGAGCTTTGAAGAAATAATTAACGGGCTCGTATGTTGTCTCATCTCTGTACATACCTACGTGAGCAATCTTCGCATTAGGAATTACCTTAAGTACGCCGTCAAGCATACCCATACCTGCTCTCATGATAGGAGCAAATGCATAATTGTCCTCGTTAAGTCTGCCCATCTCTATAGTCTTTAAAGGTGTTTCAACAGTTGTCTTTTCCAAAGCAACATCTCTCATTGCCTCATAGATAAGATATGCACCAATTTCACTAACCAGCTCTCTGAAAAGCTTTGTTCCTGTGTGCTTATCTCTGAGAATTGAAAGTTTATGCTCGATCAGGGGATGATCTAAAACTGTTACATTTTTCATAGTATTTCTACCTCCGTTTATACTGCATAAGATTCTAACATATTAAAGCCTCATTTTAAAGTCTTCATATCCAAAGGTTTTTACTACTTCACAGCTTTCTTCATTATGCATCAAAGCTATGTCGGGAAGCGGCATTCCGTTGAAGGTATTGTTTTTTACCATGCTGTAAATCGCCATATCTTCAAAAACAAGACGATCCCCAATATTGAGTTCTGAATCGAAGCTATAGTCCCCTATAACATCACCTGCAAGACAGGTTCTTGAAGAAAGTCTGTAGGTATACTTTTTTTCACCGGCTTCGTAGCCGTCTCTAAGAGGTGGTCTGTAGGGCATCTCCAGAACATCAGGCATGTGGCAGGCAGCAGAGGTATCAAGAATAAGCACGGGATACTTCTCAGTCTTTACAATATCCATAACAGTGGTAATAAGGTATCCTGCATCAAGAGCTATAGCTTCTCCCGGCTCAAGATAGACTTCGATATCGTATGTCTCTCTTATGTATTTAACAAGCTCTATCAGGCCTTCTCTGTCATAGTCATCCCTTGTGATGTGATGACCTCCGCCCATATTTATCCATTTTAAGGCAGATGTACCGGTTGCGCCTTTATCAGAAGCGCCTGAATTCGCCTTCTGCGGAAGGTACTTTCCAAATTTCCTCTCAAATTCGTAAAAGGTATCTCTTAAAGGTTCAAAACCCTGTTCACATAAGGTATGAAAATGAAGTCCCTCTACGCCTTTCGGAAGTTTATCCGGCATATCGCAAAGTCTTATGCCAAGCCTGGATCCCGGTGCACAGGGATCATAGATTTCATGACCTTCCTGAGTGGAAAACTCAGGATTAACACGAAGCCCGACAGATAGCTTTCCTTCCTTCCAGCTGCGCTCCCAGATTTTTCTGTGATGCTCTAACTGATTTATTGAGTTAAATACAAGATGGTCAGCAATACCGCACACCTCTTCCATCTCATCATCATGAAAGGCAGGTTCAAAAACATGAACCTCCTTGTCCCCGGTTTTTCCTTTTTCATGGAACTCCTCGAATGCAAGCTTGGCTTCAAAAAGTCCCGATGCCGTGGTACCTGTCAGGTATTTTGCAATAAGCGGATAAGTACTGTAGGCTGAAAAAGCCTTCTGTGCAAGTAGTATCTTTGCTCCCGATTTATCCTGAATATTCTTTAATATGCTGCAGTTCTTCGAAAGCTTTTGCTCATCAATTACATAGACAGGTGTTTTTAGTTCATCAAATCTCATTTTCTGTTAATCCTTATTACTTATAAAAAATCAATATTCTTAGCTTATATTAATGCAAGCGCTTACTCTTTGTTTATCAGATCCTTAAATACCTCACTGGCAATTATAAGGCCGCAGGCAGATGGACAAAAAGCGCTGCTTCCGGGAATAGCCTTATGGCGCTCTTCATCATAAAGCTTACTTTCTATAGGCTCTTCGTCAGAATAAACCACTTTAAGATTTTTGATATTCCTTTTCTTAAGCTCCCTTCTCATAACCCTGCAAAGAGGACAAATGCTGGTCTTATAAATATCAGCCACCTTGAACCTCGAAGGATCAAGCTTATTTCCTGCGCCCATGGCGCTAATAATAGGAACTCCAAGTTCCTTTGCTCTTTTAATGATCTCAATCTTGGCAGTTATCGTGTCAACACAGTCAACGATATAATCATACTTTGAAAAATCAAAATCATCAGCATTTTCAGGAAGATAAAAGCACTTATGGACATCAACCTTAACCTCAGGATTGATATCCAGCATACGCTCCTTCATCACATCTACTTTATTTTTCCCAACAGTGCTGTGAAGGGCAATTATCTGTCTGTTCAGATTACTCTCTGCCACAGTGTCGCTATCTATGAGATCAAAAGCACCAACACCGCATCTTGCCAGTGCTTCGCATACATAGCCTCCTACACCGCCTACTCCAAACACTGCAACTCTCGCGTTTTTCAGTGAAATCAGCGCATTGCTGCCAACTAAATTTTCAAGTCTAGAAAACTGTTCTTCCATAAACTTTCCTTTGTAAAATTTATTTTTTATTAATAAATTTCTAACGATTTTTTATTGTACTTTCAACCGATTTGTTGCAATAATTATTATATAAATTTTAACCTACTAACGTATTCTAGCATACGGGGGTAAATATGCGTAAACGAATTCTTATAGCAGATGACACAACCTTCATGAGAGAAATGCTCAAATCGGCTCTTGATAAGGAAAAATATGAGATCGTTGGGGAAGCCACAACCGGTCAGCAGGCAATTGATATGTATAAAGAAAAAAAGCCTGATCTTCTGATTCTCGATATTAATATGCCTGTAATGAATGGAATCGACGCTCTTACTCATGTTATGGAGCTTGACCCCAAAGCAAAGGTCATTATGTGTTCTGACCAGAAACAGGAACCAATGATCGTGCTTGCCCTTAAAAAAGGTGCTAAGGACTTCGTAATCAAGCCTTTCCTTTCAAGTGATGTTATGCGAGCTCTTAATAAGGTATTTAAAGAGTAATAGTTATTCAAATATAAAGCTACTAAAGGCGCAGAACCTGAATTCTGCGCCTTTTAATATGCTTGAATTTATTAGAAAAAATGAATCAGTCAACTATCCGCAAATCATTTTATGTTGATCAATGGAATATCAATCAATAAGTGTAGGATTCTCTTCTACTACCCAGGGAAGTCCGTACTCATTAAGCATCTCCATATAAGGATCGGGATCAAACTCATCTGTTGTGAATACGCCCGGCTTTTTCCACTGTCCTGTTACAACAAGAGCTGTACCGATCATAGCAGGAACACCTGTTGTGTAGCTGATTGCCTGGCTTCCTAGTTCTTTGTAGCACTCCTGGTGATCACATACATTGTAGATGTAAATTGTTCTTTCTTTTCCATCCTTTATGCCGCGGAAAATGCAACCAATATTTGTCTTTCCAATAGTTCTGGGGCCAAGGCTTGCAGGATCCGGGAGCAGTGCTTTAAGGAACTGAATAGGAACAATCTCTCTTCCCTCGAACATTACAGGACTTGTTGAAAGCATTCCAACATCCTCAAGACATCTCATGTGGTCAAGATAGCTCTGACCAAAGGTCATGAAGAAACGGATTCTCTTAACCTCAGGGAAGTTTCTGCCAAGAGCTTCGATCTCCTCATGGTGAAGAAGGTACATATCCTTTTTACCAACCTGAGCAAAATCGTACTCTCTCTTTATCTCCATGGGCTTAGTCTCAACCCAGTGGCCATCTTCCCAGTAGCTGCCGTTGGCACTTACTTCACGAAGATTGATCTCAGGGTTAAAGTTTGTTGCAAATGCATAGCCGTGGTCACCACCGTTACAGTCCATGATATCGATATAATGAATCTCATCAAAATAGTGCTTTTTAGCATAAGCAGTAAATACAGATGTTACGCCGGGGTCAAAACCTGTTCCAAGAAGAGCTGTAAGACCTGCATCCTTGAACTTATCAAAATAAGCCCACTGCCAGCTGTAATCAAAATAAGCTGTAAAGCCCTTTTCCTTGCAGCGCTTCTCATAGATAGCTCTCCACTCAGGATCGTCTGTATCCTCGGGCTCATAATTTGCTGTATCAATATAATCAACCTTGCAATCAAGACATGCATCCATGATTGTAAGATCCTGATAAGGAAGTGCCACATTAAGCACAGCATCAGGCTTGTAGCTGTTAATAACTCTCTTGATATCCTCTACATCATCAGCATTTACAGTATCTGTAGTAATCTTTACAGGTGTTCCTGCCTTATCTAGCTTCTCCTTAAGAGCATCACACTTGGAAACTGTTCTTGATGCAATGCACATCTCTGTGAAAACTTTGCTGTTCTGTGCACACTTCTGGATTGCAACCTGTGCTACACCGCCGCAACCAATAACTAATAATCTACTCATTTTTAATCCTCCTAATTTTCCCTCATCCGGCGCTTCGCGCCACCTTCCCCCAGAGGGGGAAGACTATTATTGCCTTCTCCCCTCTGGGGAGAAGGTGCCCGTAGGGCGGATGAGGGGTTATCTAGACATATCCTCTTCTTCCTGAAGAAGGTCCTCAACATACTTAGGCAGCATGAACGCTCCCTTGTGAAGATGTGTTGTATAATACCAGGTCTTAATATTTCTCTCTTCCCATCTGTCAGGATTAAAATCCTTAAGGGGATGATACTTTTTACTTGCAAAACCAAAGAGCCAGTATCCCGCAGGACATGTAGGAATATGTGCCTGATAAACCCTGTTTATGGGGAATACTCTGTAAGCCTTCCTGTGCATCGCTCTGCAGCTCTCTTCATCTTCATCATAGAAAGGACTTCCGTGCTGATAGACCATAATTCCATCATCATGAAGTGCCTTGTAGCAGCTTCCGTAGAATTCCTTGGTAAAAAGTCCTGCCTCGTGTCCAAGTGGCTCCGTTACATCATTAATAATGAGATCATACATATCCTCACATTTTCTAAGATATTTAAGACCATCCTGGTAATAGATATGAACCCTGTCATCATCAAGGCCGCAGGCATTATCCGGAAAATACTGCTTACAAACATCCACAAACATACTGTCCGGCTCAACCACATCTATAACCTTGATCTCATCATAGTGACTGAGCTCTCTGGCAACACCGCCGTCACCTCCGCCAAGGACAAGGACTCTTTGAACTTTGGGATGAACCGCCATCGGCACATGAACTATCATCTCATCATAAGGGAATTCGTCCTTTTCAGAAAAAATAATGTTACCGTCGGAAGTAAGAAACTTGCCAAATTCAGGTGAATCAAATACATCTATTCTCTGAAACTCGCTTGAACCGGAGAAAAGCTGCTTCGCAAGACGAATGCTTATCTTTACATTATTTGTATGCATATCGCTAAACCAATAATCCATTTCAGCCATAATCTCTAATCTCCATTTTTTCATAATCATATGCAAAACATAGCTAATCTGCGCATAATATGCAATTTAAGATTACATACGTCAATCCGAAAAGTCAATGAGTTGTTAAGTCAGACCCTCAAAACGCTTGGCAACCCCCTCAAAAAGTTTAATTATCCAAGAAAGGAGCCCCGAAAAGAGGCTCCTTAACTATTGAAAAATACTAATCTTATTTAACCTTTACGCTCTTTGTTTTACTCCAATTTGAGTATACTTTAGCTGCTCCGGACTTCTTATAAGTACGGATTCTTACGTAGTATTTCTTCTTGGATTTAAGTTTCTTGATTTTTGTTGAGGTGGTCTTTGTTTTCTTAATAGTAACAGTCTTGACATTATTCTTGAAATTCTTGTCTGTGCTGTACTGAATTTCGTAACCCTTGATACCTTTAGCTGCCTGCTTCTTCCAGGTAACAGTGATTGATTTCTTTCCTGCATCAAGCTTGGAAACTTTTGTAGTCTTCTGCTTCTTGTCGATGTTCTCCTTAGCTTCTGCCCTATCAGTTGATTCGGTGTTAACCTTGTCGTTATCATTAACGGTCTGAGCCTGAGACTGATCGGCATTCTGATTATCAGTTATTGCAGGCCTTTCTTTAAATACTATTACGAGTTTTTCATAATATGGACCTGGATTATCATTCTCAATGGTTTCAAGACTATTTTTACTAAAAGTATAAGTTATGTCATATTCAATACTGTTGGTTGGAAGAACTACATAAGTAATATCTTTTACATCCGATCCAGTAATCTCGATATCATAATTACCATCACAATCAAGATCTATTTTACTATTAAATTTCGCAAATCTTTCATCCCATTTAGCTTTTTCTTCAAGAGCTGTGATATAAATAAGGGTTATTGCTATAGCTTGGGATGGAATACCCTTTAAATTATTTTTTCCTTTTGTAAGGTCCAATGTATATGATCCCTGATTATTTTTTTGATTAGAGGGATCCACTACGGTGCCTGGATCAGGATTCGTTGATTCATCCTTTTCCCATTTTGAGTAGACTGCGATTGATTTAGTTATAGGAGTACTAAAGTCAAATGGTATAGTAAGTGCTTCATCTGTAAACCAGCCCTTGAAGATGTAGCCAGGTTCTGAGATCTCTTCGATGGACTCTACAGGTTTACCATAGTTAACCTTTTTAGTAAAATACCCATGACTATTACGTCCATAAAAATATACTACAAATGTAAGTGAGTCACGTAGTGTTGTTATTAATTGATTGGTTTCATTAATACAATTACTTAGCGTATTAACATAAGCATTTACTTGATCAATTTTTAAAGCATTATTAAGGCAACTATTATAATGGGTAATTGTGCCAATAAGTGTCTCTCTTTTCTTCTGTAAATCCGTAGAGTCTTGTATTAAATAATAATAATCAAGATCCGGCATACCGTTATATAAATTGAGGCCATCATCAATTAGTCTTTCAAGTTCGGTTGTATCTGCGCCTACTACTGTAACTGTTAAATTAACTCTGACTTCCTTATATCTGGCTGTATCTTTTGGTACGTAACCTGCTAAATATGTGAATTCACCGATGTAATTCAGGTAGCCATTATCACGCCAACCCCATCCATCAGGAAGTTTTACATCACTTAAAGATTGTCCCAATATTCCGGTGACGTCTGTAGGTATCTCGTATTCAGGCTCAGCTCTTTCTATAATTACTGTGTAATTAGCAATTGGACTCTCATAATACTTAACATACTCATCTAATACAGTTGCAGTTATGACTGCACCACCATTACCTACGTCGACAATCGTCACTTCACCTGTGTCAGGATCCACCTTAAGTACGTTCTCATTACTTGATCTATATTTAACTGATATGTAATGACCTCCTGTCAAGAGAAAACTTACAGGGAGTCACCACAAACTTATTTAATTGTTACTAAAGACATCCGGAAAGAGCCTCGGGGTATCAGTTCCCGGCATTGGCCACTCTGATATACGTGGATTGGTTACCGACAGGTCAATGGTCCGCCGTGAGCTCTACCGTCTAAAAGCGTGGATCACAGATCACTCTGTGCCGGCATAGTTAAATCGTAGATAGCTCGAACCTTGAAATGGCCGAAGCCCTTTCAAGATGCCTTCAGTTGTTACTTGGTTCTTGCCAGATGTAAATGGCATAAGCCATCTTACATCTGCTTGATCACCCACTATAACAGCG
>NZ_AUJJ01000030.1:0-45647 GCF_000424165.1 Butyrivibrio sp. AE3006
CGGGAACTGATACCCCGAGGCTCTTTCCGGATGTCTTTAGTAACAATTAAATAAGTTTGTGGTGACTCCCTGTAAGTTTTCTCTTGACAGGAGGTCATTACATATCAGTTAAATAATATTTTTTACTTTTATAACCTTTCGAATATCATGGGTTGTTTAGTGATAATAACACACCTCAGACATAATCAAAAATGCTTTGTATAGCATCCGTAATGTCAATAATTTCTGGCATGTGTATTCTGTCTAATTTAGAATATCCTCTTAAATTCATATCGAGTAGTGCCATTTTCTCACATTGAACATACCCAGTAACTTCATCAGAATTAATTCTAATATGTAAAGCACCTGGCTCTCCATTCTTGTAAATCGGACAACCAATAATTTCACCAGTTTGATTGAAAAAATCCTTACTTACTACCAAAACCGGCATCTTTATTTTTTCAATCTTAAGTATATCCCCCTGATTTATTTCTTCTTTCATTACCAAATCTCTCTTCCTACAGGCTCACCCCAGTCAAATTCTCCGTCAAGATCAAGCTTTCCGCCATATTCGGCAGCACGCTCCTCCAAAGTTTTATGTCTGAATGGCTTAACAAGCATGATAACTCCATTTGAAACTTTGACATCCAGCACATCATCAACAGCCACATCCGCTTCTTGAAGCACTTCCTTTGGAATTCTTATGCCTTGACTATTTCCCCATGTTTTTACCTGAGCTTGCATAATATATACCTCCTTTGTGTATATACATTGTATATCCATGGATGCATTCTTGCAATATTATCTAACTAACAGCTCGTAGAACATTTCCCGAAATGCAACCTTATAGCCCATCATCCACTTTTTCTATCATCATCCTGCCATCGCCACCATATCAGCGTAGCGTATCAGCTCCATTTCTATTCTGTCCAAATCAAGCGTTGTACTCTTTTCATATTCACCGGCATTGCATGCCCTGTCATCAATATATACATCGCAGGTGATCTTCCTTGAGTTGGAGCCGTACTTCTCTATTGTCTCCGGTAAGTTGTCATTTACAGCATCAAAATATAGTCCGTTATCCCGGCAAAACTCTATGGCTTTTTCAAGAGGTTCTCCTGCTCTGCATGTCCAGAGAATCAGTTTGTCCCCCTGCTTTTGCTTTTCTATCAAAAAATCTATCAGTTCTATATTGGCAGGACCAACCGAAGGCCAGTCGCCCAGAGAGATGGTCCCATCGAAATCTACCGCAAATATCATATCTGTCCATACCTCCTGCCATTCTGAAACTAAGGCGCATCCTGTGCACACCGGCTTGCCCCTGAATCAATGAAAAAACCATGCATAGCGAACAACTGTTCTATTTGTAATTATACGAATATATGTTCTGTTTTGCAACCACTAGATATTGTGATGGGTATTTTCGCCTTAGTAGTTATAGACTAACTATTAAATAAAAAGAGTGCGTATATCTGTAGATATACGCACAAGATTTCTGGAGTATTATTAATATGCTGTATCATTTGATTTATCACATACATCAGTAATCCATCTGGTTATAGTATCTGCGAATAGATAAGGGATGTCGAAGAAATAGCTCCATATATGCATCCACGCGGTTATTCACACCATGCATAACAAGATGAGAAATGCTTCCTCTAAACTTGGGACTGATTCCCTTTAACTCCTGTTCCCTGGTATCAATGATCGTATAGTTTGCGTTTACTTTAGGCAAAAACCTTGCAACACGCTCTGCCAATGGTCTCTGTTCATCTTCTCCTATGAAAAGAGTAATAGGTGTGTCAGAAACCACTATCTCCTGCATACCATGGAAAAATTCCTGACAACTAATGGACTTTGTCCTGATCCACATCTGCTCTTCCCAGTAACACATTGCATATGAATAAGTTGCTCCATATTGGTTACCTGAACCTATAAAATAATGTGGAAGATCCGGATGTTCTCTAAGAAATTCCACCTTTTTCTTAGCATATTCATAAGCCCATTCATCAGAATCTTTTTCTACCTGAGCAAGAGCATCCGCCAGATACGTTTCCATCTCCTTATTATACTCTTCATAATCCTCAAATTCCCCATTCAGGTACATAAGATAATTAGCTGTCATGAAAAACTTGAGCTGCTCGTTAGCCTTATATGTTATCAGGAAGTCCTGCTTATCGGGCTGCGTAAGCACTGATCCCGGAGTGTCGATAAATGCAAAAACCCTTGCTCCTATTTCATGAACCTTGTCAACAAGCTGTATCATCTCCTTAGTTGTTCCAGACACAGAAGAATAAATAACAACTGATTTATCTGTAAATCTTCTATTTCCTGTTGTCAAGAACTCTGCCGCGTTCTCAACATATATTGGTAATTTGGATTTACCACGCATATATACTTCAACCTGTAAACTGGAAGCATATGTTCCTCCTATTCCCATAAAATATATGCCGTCGAATCCATCTTCCCAAATTTTATCTATGATTTTCTCTATCTGTGGTCTTAGCGCCAGAGCACCATTAACACTGTCAATCTGAGCCTTCTCATTGAAGGAACGCAGAGATGCACCTTCCTTCTCTTTCCAGGCCTTAGCCTCATATTTCATTATTTTAACCTGCTTTCTTTTTAACGTTTGAAGTGAACTTTAAAACTGCATTTGTCACCACGGGTATAATTTTTATTAAACTCCACCACTCTGCCATCTACGTCATACGTCACGCATTGAAAAAGCATTGTCAAAGTATCAGTATCAATTCCAAGTGTGCGTGCATCTGCAGCTGAAGGCTTAGCAAGATCCAGTGTCTGACTTGCATTGGCAATTTGAATCCCGAACATCTTATACACCTCATATATAGAAAAGATATTCAGATCAATTCCTTCAATTTTAGGTACCAGATAATATGGAATATATGTCTGTTCCAAAGATACCGGTTCACTATTTGCATAGCATACACGCTTGATTGCAATGATCTTATCCTCTGGATTTATTCCAAAAAGCTTTGCATATCTATTTCCTGCAATACGCAGATCCTTCGAAAGAATCCTGATGCAGGGTTCCATATTTATGTCACGCATTGTCTGAGTGAAGCCTTCAAGTTCATCCAAATTGCGTTCAATTTGCTTTTTGTATCGTTCGTCCATTTCAATGCTCCCTAATGACTTATTACCATGCGCCAAAATACTTCAGAGTCTCTGTAGCATTCTGAGCTCCCATTTCCATTGCTTGTTCTATAGTGTTTCCTTCGGTTATACCATTTAAGAAGCCTGCTATATAGCTATCTCCTGCCCCCATGCTGTCCACAAAATTATCACAAGGGACTATTCCAAAGCTGTGAAAATCATTTCCGTCATAGCAAAGGCTACCCTTTTCACCCATCATACATATAACAAGCCTGGGGCCTTTAGCGCAAATACTTTTCATAAGCTCTCTGTTTTCGGATGTATCACCATCATCAACTGAAAAGAATACGTAATCCGTGTATGGAATGGCTGTCTGACTCTCAAGTACATCTGGTTCTGTAGCACAGTCAAAAGCTGTCATAATACCGCATTCCTTTAATTCCCTAAACTGTCCTCCAACCTTTCCCCACAGATCGCAGACAACTACGTCATATCCTTTGATAAAATCTATATCTTCCTCTGTCAGACGATAGTCCGCAAGAACTCCTTCGTCATAATCTCCAAGAATACGTTCCCCGTTTATCAGGTCCACCTGCGTAACTGCAGTTTTTCCTGTTCTGACACTAAGATGGGAAATATCTACTCCTTTTGATGCTATTGCTTCTTTCATTATTTGGCCAAACTCATCATTTCCGACATGCCCTATATATGCCGCTTCTCCACCCATTCTGACGGTGTAAACAGCCATATTTACAGGGCCTCCGCCAGGAAATGCTTTTCCACCTTCGAGTTTTTCATAATAATCAATACAATTACTACCTACTGCCGCCAGTTTCATTACTATTATCTCCTGCTACTCCGAAGCCTCTCTGGTCAGTCCCGTGGAAAATCTTACCTGATCCGGTTTTGCAACAATCTTAAAATACTCTACCGGTTTATCGTTGATGTCGTTGATAAAACCTGTAAGATAATACATTTGTTGCCCCGGATTTACATGAAGCTTTTTGGCCTCTTCATCTGTTGCCGTCGTGATACTTATCCATTCCTCTCCGGCTCCAAGTTTGTTCCCATACTCTTCCAACAGGTGATACAGGGATTCTTCGGAAAAATCATGTTCTTCTATCCCTTGGCAGCGACTGTATTCCATGTAGCTGGTCTCTATCATAAGCGGAGTGTTATTGCGCAATCTTAACCTCTCTAAATGGAATACTTTACTGCCTTCGGGAATACCTAATTTATGTGATACATATTCACTGCATTCTTCTACTCTTGAAAGGAGCACCTCTGTCCAAAGAAAATATCCCATCTTTCTCATTGATTCCGATGTTGATGTACCATCATTCAGATTTCTCTCTAAAACAGGCTCCGCCACAAAAGTTCCTGATCCTTTTTCGCTGTATAAAATCTTTTCTTTAATCAGCTGCTGTATAGCCTGATGCAGCGTGGAACGATTCAGATTCCACATCTCGCAAAGTTCTCTCTCTCCGGGGAGCTTAGCGTGGGGCTTTAGATTGTTTTCTTCGATATACCATATGATCTGTTCTACTGCCCTGTCATGTGGGGGTATCTTTTTTATCCGTTCCATTTTCAAATCCTCAATAATTTTTAGCCGGCAAGCTGTTTATCAGCCTTTTCTGTCTTCTTATTTCTGCTATCCCAATAATAGAATGCCGGCAGACCCGTTGCAACTGCGATCACTGCACAAAGAATGCTTTGAAGAGGTGCATATGTAAGTTCGCCGTAGATCAGGGTCCCAGTCATTACAATTGCTATGATAGGCATTATTGGACCACCGGGACATTTATATGATGGGTTATAGCCATGCGCTTTGCCTTTTCTTCTAAGTACAAAAATAGTGAAGAATGTCAGGATATTTTTCAAAAGTGCTACCATTGTAAAGTAACCAAGAAGTCCTGACAGATTTGTAGCAAAGATAAGAACTATAGCAACTGCGCACTGTACGATGATTGAAAAATATGGGGTCTCGTACTTGGGATGTACCTTTGCAAATGACTTAAAGAACAGGTTATCCTTTGCCATAGCATACTCAATACGAGGCTGATACATTATGCATGAAGAAAGAGATCCGATTACTACAATAATTGCCATGATAGCAACCAGTGTTCCAGCATACTGTCCGATACCGGGGATTTTGGAAGCAAGGAGTGCAATAGGTGCTTCAGAAGAAGCAAGTTCGTCAATCCCAAGCATTCCGGATGCCACAAAGGTAAGTCCTGAATAAAGTGCCAATACAATAACAGCTGTAAGAATAAGGCCTATAGGCATATTTCTCTTAGCATCATTGATCTCACCTGACATGTAGCAGGCAGCTCCCATTCCATCATAAGACCATGTTGTTGCTGCAATGCCCGCAATAAGTGCTGTAAATCCGCCCTTTGCAAATCCTTCAAGCGGTGTTGATGACATTAAAAGTCCGCTCTGAAGATGGAAAAGACCAATACCGATAACCAGCGCAAAAGGTATTATTTTGAGTGCTGTAATGACTGTCTGGAATGCTCCACCTGCTTTAACTGAACGAAGATGAATGCTCATAAACAGTAATACAAAACCAACGGCAATAAATTTAAGTATCAGTCCGTGAACCGGAATAAAGAATGCAAGGTAATTAACTATTGCCAACGCCATGATGGAAATTGACGGCGGATCTGTTGCCCAAAAGCTGATCCATCCGCAAAGGAATGCCAATGGTCTTGATCCGGCTTCCCTGAAATAAACATATTGTCCCCCATCCTCCGGATATGCTGAAGCAAGCTCAGAATAAACAAAGTTGGCAGGAATTTGCAAAAGGCCTCCTATAAAGAATGCCAATATCAGAAACAGACTGCTTCCTGCAGCATTAGCTACTTCTGATAGTGATGAAAAAATTCCGGAACCGACCGTCGTGCCAACTCCAAGTGCAATAACGGCACCTAGTCCCAATTTACGTCCAAGTTCCTGTTTGTTGTTTTCAGACATGAATATCTCCTTTCATACCTAACCGAAAAGGACTGTGCATATCCTTTTCCACCTCCGTAACATAATTATGAAAGGCTTCTATTCTATCCCATCCTATGCAGAAGCGCTTCCGACCTCGCCACTGCAAAAGATCACTTTCTGAACTGATTTGATTGTACGAAATCTCTATATTTAATTCCATTCATGATTGGCACGAAAATGAAAAACGGTTTTTATTCACAACCTCAAAACTGTTCGACCAAAAAACTGATAATCAGACCACTTTCGTCATGTTTCACAAATTATAAAAGAGTATTAATCCACCATGTTTTATACAATGACGAAATTGCTTGAAATATAACAGTTATGAACAGACCACATCCATTTTTGTAGCTGAATCCACTTCTCAGAATTTGGAGAAACTCCCAATAGGCAAAGAAAATCTATCATGGTACTTTACAGTTGTGGGATGAAGGTTTGTGCAGACTTTCTCCCAACGCTTCTATTCTTATCCCAAAGAACTAATCCGGATAAAGAGATTTCCGACATGTTCTCTTTTATCCATAAATCGCCGATTCTTCCGGCATTTATCCATGAAAAATATAGGGAGGAAAATATTGTAAATATGAAAGCTGACTTCGTCATGGCATCCAGATCCATCTTTAATGGTTATGATGCCAAACCTTTCGAGGGATATATCGCAGTTAAGGATGGAAGGATCATTTTAGTGGGAAAAGGAACATTATCTGAAGAAGATAGACGGAATACAGAGAATTACCTTGATTTTGGTGATAAAACTATCACTCCGGCATTTACTGATGTACATTGTTTTTTTACCGGGTATGCTGTCCGCTATGCGGGTGTAGACCTTTCACCTGCGACTACCATAGATGAGCTGTTCTCCATAGTTGTAGATTACGCTGATTCACTGCCTCTTGATAAAGCTGTTCTTGGTCATGGCTTATCAAAAAAACTAATATCTGAAGTGAATACTAAGCGTCTGGAAAAGATCTTCGGTCACAGGCCTGTTATTCTTTTTGCTCAAGGCTGCGAAACATGCCTTATGAATAAAGCTGCAAGAGTAATGTACAAATTTAGTCCGGAAACCTGTTATCCTGAAAGCTATGTCCTTCTGTTACCAATAATAATGTCGGACAAGAACTTCATAGTGCCATTGTTCAAACGATATATGCATATGCTAAACCGTATGGGTGTAACAAATGTAAAAGAAATGGGTTTTGATGATTTCTTTGGTTTTACTGATATTCTTGAGGAGTTGAATAACAAAAAAGAGCTTACTTTAAGAGTCCATTTTATGAGTCAGCCTGTTTCCAAGCCGATGTCTCTGGAATATGGAAAAACCATGCGTGATCGCTTTAAGGGTGAATTCATTTGCTTTTCCGGTTTCAACCAAATGACCGATGGATCCGTAAGTGACTTATGTGCTGATCTTAAAGAACCTTATTTATGTGCAGATACTAACTGTGCTCAGGAAATAGATTGGAAAAAAATCGCTGACGATGCCAGAAACGCTGATTCTGAAGGCTTTCGTTTTTCGCTTCATGCACAAGGTGACGCTGCAATATCAAAAGTTCTCGATATATACGAAAGCTGCATGCTCAATCTTGATGGAAAACTCGTAAATCGACACAGTATAACTGACCTTGAATTCAGTGATCCATCTGACCTTGAGAGAATGGGAAAGCTTGGCGTAATTGCAGAGATTTATCCTCAGATTCAATCTATCGCCAACAGAAAAGATAAATTAGCTATGATTGATGAAAAAATAGGTTCCGAAAGAGGAAAACGATATTGGAATCGCAGAAAAATGGCAGATAGCGGTGTAACTATAAGCTGTGGTACTGATCTGCCACTTCTTATCGATAATATCCCGGAATCAATTTTTCATGCAGTAGGTGGATTTTTCCCGGAAGGTGGAGACGCCTTTAATTCTCAGAATATGCTAAAATGTAGCGAACTTCTAAAAGCTTGGACCTATGGAGGGGCCTATAATCTGGGGATTGAGAATGAAGTGGGAACTCTGGAAGAAGGAAAAAAAGCTGACTTCGTTGTTTTTGATGATAATCTTTTTAATACACCGATAAATGAAATTCGAAAACGCTACGTAGAACAGACATATCTTAATGGAAAAAGAGTTTATTGAGCAGGGGCACAGTGATGAGGGATGGGCTTATTCTGTATAAGCTCATCCCTTCAAACATTATCTGGTAAATAAAGAATTTATTAAGCTCATCAAAGGTTGCTGTACATCCTGATCTGTCATCCGAATTCTCTTATCTGCTCACGCCAAAAGTGCTTTTCCCATCTCATAAGCTTTTTTGCATTCCTGTGGGAATACTGTTTCATGGCGCTCTTTCTTATGTTCAGGATCAAAAAATGACAATTCCCAGTCAGTTTTACTATAGTCTTTTAGCTGCAAAGTATCGCCGCTTACCAGCACATTTGTTGGCCCAACGAACTTATCAAGCGTATCCTTGTATCCATTTAATAGCTCTGTGTATGCTGTATCAGGCGCATTGCTGGTCATTATGAGAAGCACCGGAATAACATTCTGATTACAGCACGGCGTTTCAACATTATAAGTAAGGCTTTGGAAAACAAGTCTTTCATAAAGAGCCCTGAAGGATGCTGTAAAGTTAGACAAATAATTGGGAGAGCCCATTATAAGTCCATCTGCTTTCCTAATATCATCAAGCACCTGTGTAAGGCCATCCCTGCAGATACAGTGACCTTTATTCTGCTCTTTTTTACATCCAAAGCACGAAATACAGCCGGTGTAGCGTTCAAGCTTAAAGAGGTCATATCTCACCACCTCTGCCCCGGCGTCCTCACATCCCTTGGCTGCTTCCTTTAAAAGTGTATCTGTATTGAATCCTGCCCTTGGTCCTGCATTTACAACAACAATTTTCTTAGCCATACCTTTCTCTTTCCTCCTTATCCTGAATGTCTGAATTATGCAAATTTACTTAATCAATCATAGCTTTTAAATCAGCACATTTCTTCTCATTATCCGACCTGGGATAGTGTATATTTTGATGTTTTCCTGCCTATGATTGCTGATCTTTCAAAAAAGCGAAATGCGGTAATGTTTTATACTTTCTCAATCATGCTAGACTCACCATATTCGTTATCAGTTCCGTTAATCTCAATATATCTCCGTTTCATTCTCAAGTCTCCTAAACTTAAACTCTTTGACAAAAATAATGCAGTTATAATCCAAAATATCAGTCTCTTCATGGTGTTACCTTCCTTTCATTATTTGAAATAGTTAGTTCTCCCCCACCATTACTTTGAGTCATCTACTTTTGTTATTTGATAATTACAGTATAAAAATCTCATGGACAAAATAAGTCCATGAGAATAAATCTTAAATAAAAAATAGGGACTTTTTCTTCTACTGTTATTGGTTAGTTAATTTCTCTTTATTCTCCTCTTTTCTTTTGACAAAAGTGAGCTTAAAATCCTCACCTTCATAAATCCTCACCGGATTTCCACGCACAATCTGTGCATGTTTGCTCCAGGCGTCATTTCTTTGATTATCCTTGTTTGTGGCGTTCATCTCTTTAAGAACTGACGAAAGCTTTTTTAGTGCATCCTGCTTGTTGGCATACTGTGAACGTTCCCTAGTTGATGCTACGATGATCCCTGTGGGCAGATGTGTCACTCTTACTCCAGTCTCAACCTTGTTGACATTCTGTCCGCCGGGACCACCGCTGTGAAATTTCTCAATTTTCACCTTATCTGCGGTGAGCTCTGAATCCACTTCATCGGCATCGGGGATTATGCTTACATCCACAAACCAGTTTTTCCGTTTATGGCCGGGTCTGTGTTTACTCTTGCAGATCCACTGCATAGTCCCATCAAGCTCTGATAAATCCTGCTCGGATGAAAAAATGATTGATGAAAACGCACCTTCAACTTCTCCTTTCATTGATGCGATTATCTCTAAATCTGAAAATTCTTTTTCTAATGCTCTGTATATACCGCCCACGGCAGCTCTGCATTCAACAGGGCCCATACCTGAGCTTATCTGTAGTATCATTATCTAATTACCTCTTTCTTATGCATTTCCGCCTTTGTAGTTATAAACAGGTTTGAGGATCTTTGTGATTTCAACGGTATCCTCAACAGCTTGCCTGATGTAATCAATGTCCCTGTAAGCGAAGGGTGCTTCATCAAGTGTATCCTTGCTGATGCAACTAGAGTAAATACCTTTCATGGATGCCTTGAATTCAGAAACTGTATGTGAATTCATTGCCTGTTCTCTTGTAGATAATCTGCCTGCTCCGTGGGGTGCAGAACAATTCCACTCTGCGTTCCCCTTCCCTTTTCCAAGAATTACGCCATCCCTCATATTGATTGGGATGATTACCTCCTCGTCTTTTTTGGCAGAGATAGCGCCTTTTCTTAAAATTGCTCCGTTTTCTGTTTCCTCGATATAGTTGTGGATACAGCTCTGCTGGTCTTCTATCTTCCACTTCATACCCTTGCAGATTTCTTTAATCATGATCTGACGGTTCAGGGCAGCATACTCCTGAACAAACTGAATATCATGAAGATAATCCGCTAAAAGTTCACCTGTGAGGAAGGTCATTTCATAAGGCACTTCTATTCCCTGCTTCTTAAGATGCTTGTGACCTGTTTCCATGTAGTATTCAGCCACTTCCTTACCAAGATGACGGCTCCCGCTGTGGATGATCAAATATCCTTCGCCATCTTCGTCTACATCAATCTCAATGAAGTGATTTCCTCCGCCCAGAGTTCCCAGGCTGAGCATTGCCTTGTCCTGTCTGATGTGTTTTGCACAGCGAAGCCAGCCCGGATCAAACTCTCCTGCATCTCTGTGAATAGTATTTCTGCTCTTGAAGCCAACCGGGATGTTATCTCTGATTACGGTATCAAGCTTCTGGAAATCCTTTCTTACTTTTCCAATGGCTGCCATACTCATTCCACATCCGATATCAATGCCAATAAGTGCCGGAAGCACAGCATCTTTCACTGTCATGGTAAGACCTATGGGACCTACTTTTCCCGGATGAACGTCCGGCATAACGCAGATTTTACTGCCGGTTGCTGCCTCAGTGTCTGCTATCATTTTAACCTGAGCAATTGCGTACTGGTCCACGTTTCCTTCAGCAATATCGCCCATGCACATGATTTTTGCATCTGTATATTTTCCTGTTATTTGTGTCAAAACAAAACCTCCGTATCGGTGTCCTTGCAAATTTGCGCACTAAAAAGACACCTCTAATTCTCAGAGGCTCATTACTTAATTGTCCTGTCAAAAATGGGTAAACTGATAGAACTATCAGCTATATAGACGGCGGACAATCATGCCTCTGTCATTTCTAGTTTCAGTTGTAAATATAGTCGTCATGTATTTCATGATTGCCCTCCTTTCTGCTCTGTATGAGCACGTTGAATTCTTTATTACAGACGTTAGTATATCACATATGGTGGGTTATGGGGTATCTTCCATTTCTTCCAAAACAGTTTCTACGCATATCTGAATTCCCCTGGCTATTTCAGGTGTGCTCATTGCTGATTTTGTAGTCTCATCAGAATCAGCCGGGTTGGGAACATGGATGAATCCTGCAGGAATGCTTAAATCCTTTGTCTTCAGATAATTCATGATACTATAAAAAAGATCATTACATACATAAGCACCGGCTGAATAGGAAAGCTCAGACAAAATCCCTTCTTTTGTCATGTTCTCGACCATTTTTGTTACCGGAAGCGTTGAGAAAATGCCATCTTCTCCTTCTGAATCAATCTTCTCGAATTTAGGGCTGTTGCCTTGATTATCAGGAATTCTTGCATCATCGATATTCACGGCAATGACTTCCGGGGTTATCTTTGTCCTTATACCTGCAACGCCAAGCATGATAATCGCATCAGGTCTTTCCTCATCAATTCTTTTTTCAAGTATCGCTGCAGCCTCGCCAAATACTACAGGTAACCTTATCACTTCAATTTCTGCTTCTCCTATTCTCCTCGGAAGCAGTTTTGCAGCCTCATAAGAGGGATTAATCTTTGCATTATTAAATGACTCAAAAGCCGAAACAATCACCTTTTTCATGATTTCTCAGCATCCTTTCTCATCTTTCATTCCAGCTTCAATATCATCAAAAGACTACTTTGTAAAAAATTCAAATATCCCCATTGTAATTGCTTCTGTAATAAGCGGTATCATCCCAAACAGATACCCTGTCATGGGCTTTACTCTGTAATACTGCAAATAGAAATAAAGACTAAGTATTGCCGCGATCGCAGTTAATATAAGAAGAATAGCCGCCTTGTCTATCGTAACTGTCTCCCAGGCAAAAGCACGGTTTATTGATGCCACTTCAAGCATCGACCATCCTACTATTAGGAACAGTTCAGACGTCACCTGCCTGTGAAGAAAAACTCTGGTTCCATATAGCAGAATCAAATATGTAGCAATGCCAGCGGCTATAATAGTTATTCCGGAAATAAACCCTTTTTTCGGTGGAGTTTTGATTATCCCCATCATATTTATGTATAGCCCGGCAAGACCAAATCCCACTGTAATCAGCAATAAAATTCCATCAAGTCCGGAAGTATGGCTATTACCATGATCAGGATGAAACGCTACTCCCCACCAGACAAGGTAAAATATGCAGCATACGATCAACAGTGCTTGTCCCAACTTAATCTGAGCCATGTTAATACCTCGCTAATTTTTGTTTCCGAGCAGATATTTGCCTGAAAGGATATTTTTCTCGCAGGTGCTCATCTGATACCATTCGCAAGTGCCGCAGATTTCCTGCATCTTTTCATGGGTCATCTTTTCGTGGATCATGCTGATTAGCTCCTGATAGTCGTAGACCTTTTTATCCATTCCTATGGTATTGCCGGATTTATCATTTATAGCTGTGTCTGTCTCTGTCATTTCAAGTTTAGACCTTTCAATCGTAATATGCTTTGTTCACGTAATTTAGTATATCATGAACCATTCTTCTGGAAAAAAGAAGGCCATCAGATTTTGCTAAATCTGACGGCCGTTTCACCACTACTTATAAAAATTAACTCTCTTATTACAAAAGCGTTCCTAAAATATGTATTACGCTCCTTTTTACACAACCTATATAAGAAAAGCTCTTAAGGCAAATTTATATACCTATTTCTCACATAACTTCTCCGTCCGGTATATAAATGGAATATAATAATTTAATTTATATACTTTTTTATATGCTTTCCTGTAACATTCACCCCTATGTACTTATTTGGCACAGAAAAAAGTATATAAAAGCCCCATTAAATTTCTATCTTATATACCTGCCTTACTCAATCGCATACAAAAAGATATATAAATTCTATGTATATTTACATCTTATATACCTGTCTCACAAAGCTCAGGTTCTTCATCATCTTCCTGCCTTTTTGAAACGTGATTTCTGATGGATTCCTTGATCTTGTTCTTTATGTGCTTTTTTGTCTTCTTTTTGATGATATGGATAACTATCAAAATAACGATAGGTACAAGGACAATGGCACCAACCTTTAGTCCAAGCTTTATCTTAAGCCACATGAGCTCTTTCTTTTTCTTTTCGATGGCTTTGCTGATTTTACCCATGAAACACCTCCATCCGCGTGATTTATATATACCTTATCATATTTAATCTCGCTTAAAGGGTTTTGGAAGTATTAAATTTCTATTATCTCTCAGCAACCTTTCCCATCTACTCTGCATGCAGCGCCTGCTTCTCCGGGCTTTTCTACCTCTATTCCCTGCTCTGTAAAGTAGCGCTCCCAGTCAAGGATTATTTTTCCATCATCTGTAATGAGTGTAGGAATGCCTATATATCCATTTCCCTTTGCCTCGTTAAAGGCTTCATCCTTATCACGGAGTCTCAAAAACGCCTTAAGGCCTTTAAGGCTCTGGGTTATATCAATATTTTCATAGTCTCAAGCGGTATGCGATTTGGCATTCCGGTATCAGGATATCCAAGAATGAGTCCTCCTGCTAAAAAAGCCCCATCGTATGGGACTTTTATATTTGCTGCCATTTGATTGTATGCAACGCTTAAAGCAATAATAAACCGCCCATAATCAAAAATCAATGCTTAATTGATGCTGATTACGAGCGGCACTACATGTCTCTTTTCGTCGAATATCATTATTATTCAAACCATTTCCGCATTTGATCCACAGCTCATATGCACATGGTTAACAATCAGAATTTCTTAAAAATGTCAGCTATTTCGTTTTCATGTAAGCATTTTATCTATTATTCTTCACAAGAGTCCTCATAGCTGACTCCTGCCATTCCTCTGCGAGAAGTATTTCGCCTCTTTCAATCATGCTGTTTACCCTTTCAAATATGATCAAATCACCCAGCATCAGTTCTGTTTTTCCCATCACTTCACCAACAAGACGGCTTATTTTGAAGGTTTTAGACATATTCTTGATAACATCTCTAATTATAGAATCCAGGAACTCTTCATGAAGGCTCACAATACTTCCACTAACCATCAGCCTTAGCGGGAGATTATCTTTTTGAAGATCCTTCCATTTTTCGGAACAATGTTTTATCTGCTCTTTGGTAATATTTTTTTCCAATGATAATGTGTCAAACCACTTCTCCGGTGGCATTTGTCCCCATGCATTACAATAATACTTGCCTGTCCAATAATTTGGAGGCAAATATACAGCACTTACTTTTTCATAATATTTATTCTTATCAAGATAATTCATTAGCCAGTAAAATCCGTTTATTTCAGACGGACTGTTGCTGTACCATATTCTAATCTCTTCTTCGTTACTGATAGCATCCTTTAAAAGTTTCAGATATTTTCTGTTGTTGCCGGCAATCCCATCGACCCATTCTTTTGCAATGTTACCGTTTCTGCTTTCCGGATACATTGTACTGATCAGCTGATAAATCACCTGGTCTCTCTTTTTCCCGGGAATTCTTCCGGAAATGTCGCCATACTCTAAAGACAGCTCAAGGCAAATGATATCTTTAGCATTTCCGCCAATAGGTCTGCTGTTATACCACTTCTCTTCATTTTCCTTGTTGAGTCTTTTGATTCTGTCTGGAACTTTCCCTGAATCATCTTTTATTGTACAGATCATCGACTTTGGGAATTCTCCAACACCGGTAATCTGTGCCATTCTCAAACTTCCCTGAACACTTGGTCCGAATACTATCTCCTTCTTCATTTCATCCCCTATAACATTTCTTGTTACTTTATCATCCTATGTCACAGCATCATATCTACATTCCCAGAAAATCAAGGATCTGCCTTTTGTAAGATACCGGAGTGTCTTTAAGCCCCTGTGGAATCTTAAGGACTATGCGTAGCATGATGCTATTTTTATTACGTCCTGCCCTGATGAGCCTCATCATCTGAGAGGAAATCTTCACTTCAGGTTCCTCCAAAAGAGGTAAGATCACGTAGTAAAGTGCATCATCATCAAATGAAATATCTCCGAGGAACACTCCGTTCACAGGATTTTGAGCCACTGCCCTGTTATCAGATAGGAAAATATCGACAGGCTCACCTTCATGGAAAGAATCTGCTCCTTTGGCAGAACTCTTTATATAACTGATGAACTGATACTCTTCTGCATCTTCCATGCCCCCAACGGGTTCTCCAATTTTCCTTGCTGCATCCGCAGGTAAGACATATTCCTGCATCATAAGATGGAAAATTCCCATGAGAACATCACCGGAAAGGGCTCCCTCCGCTCCCGAAACTACATCCTTTGCAGCTTCAAGTACGCTTTTTGCAAAGAAAGGAAAATCCTCAAGATCGGGATCCCAGATATACTTGCCCTCAGCTACTTTTGACAGCGGAAGGTCCTCATCATCATAGATTCTGTACTGCACATATACAGCTCTGTCACAGAAAGCTTCCTCATTAACGGCAGCTTCCCACTCCCAGTCATCACTGCTGTCTGTCTCTAGTTCAAGACTTTCCCTGATTACCTTATATGCCTCTATGACTTTGGTTATCATCCCATCATCGGACGCCTCTCCCCTATGCCTTTTCGCGTCGGGATGATGGACAAAAAGAAGTCTTTTATACTTTTTCTTTATGGTGTTTTCATCATCGCTCCTTGACGCACCAAGGATACGATAAGCCTCAATTATATCCATGTTATTCAAGCACCAGCTCTTCGCCGGGTTTTACTATTATTCTTCCGGGAACATCAAAGCTTTCTGCTACAGACTGATCAAAGCAGTTGGTCTTATCTGCAGGGATCATGTGATAGGGAATGTTGTGCTTTGCGCCAACGGTTTTAGCGCACTCAATTGCTTCCTGCACATCCATGTTGTAGACACCGTCACAGCAGAAAAATGCATAATCCAAATTCCTCTCCGCCAAATCATTCATCTGAGGTGTTGTGGAAGTATCTCCGGACAGATACAGTGTCACTCCATTTGAAAAAGTAAGGATAAAACCCACACATTCATTAACGTCATGATTCTTGTTGTAGCCTGCTTCCACAGCTTCAACCTTTACATATCCAAGATCAAAGTTCTGATGCTGTCCTCCGCTTAAGGCCTCAACCCATGAAATAGTCTCGCAGTCCGGATTCTTTGTAGCTATCTCATCTGTCTGGGTGTGATCATAGTGGCTGTGTGTCATAAGTATCAAATCTGCCGGTACATCATAGCCTTCCCCGGCAAAAGGATCCACATAGATCACTTTTCCCTCAGCTGTAATAATCCTCATGCTTGCGTGTCCCTGATACAAAAGTTTTGCTGCTCCCATGTCATCTCCTCCGTTTTCTGCATCTGCGTTACTGTTATCGGTGGCCTCTTCCGTTATTGGAAGAGCATCCTGATCCTGCATATCGTTACTATCTTTACTCGGCTCGCTCTCACCTGTCTCAATATCCCCAGTCCAGTCGATGATTCCTCCGAATTCATACACTTTCGAATATCCCATATCCGCAAGCTTCTGCGAGGCTTCCTTACTGCGTCTGCCGCTTCGGCAATAGACAAGGATTATCTGATCAAAGTCCGGAAGTTCTTTAGGCGGGTCCACATCAATGCTTTCATTAGGTATTAGAATTGCACCTGGGATATGCCCTTCTGCATATTCATCCTCCCTACGAACGTCGACAATAACATGACCATCGTCCTTTGCCATCATCTCCCTGGCTTCGTCCTGCGATATCTGTGTATACTCAAATGTCTGAATCATTCCATCACCATCCATGACCTGACCTTTTTCGCCACAGGCTGCGATGAGCAATAAAAACATAAGTCCCAAAACACCACAAAGTTTTTTCATTCTGATCCCCTTATGTGCTATATCCATAACCGCATTACTTTCCTTTACTATAGCCTTTTTGTGTGCTTTTGCATAGGACTAGGAGAATGGCCCATGGGCCAAAAAAGACGGCAGAAATTTCTGCCGCCGTGTCATTTCTTAGGAGTTTTTCTCCTCTTCCATCATTTTAATTAGCTTATCTATCTCTTCCTGAGAAAGCAGTGCCATATCGTTTGTATCAGCCATTGTTCCCTCCGTTCTCTGCTCTTTGTATGACTATATATATCATAGAAGGTAGCGGACGTCATTAACAATATCGCGCGTTTTTTAATTATCCATAAAACTCACAAAACATAAATTCATAAGTCTATTTTTTCATGAAAAATGGCATATTGCGTGAAGTAAATTTTCATGAAAAAGTCATGGCTTTGAATCATTTTTGTTTCGACATTTGCGATTCAAACGTGCAGATGCTGCAAAACAGGTGGCCGCTGCAAAGAAAACTGCTCCCAGTCCAAAATGTTTATCTGCTATCTGAAATACGGATGAAGCATAGAGAAGCGTTGCTGCAAGCGTATTTAACTTTGAAATCTCTGCTTTCATCTCTTTAATTCTTTCATTTTCCATAGTTAACTACCCTCCTTCTGAAGTAAATATACCTCGTCCCAGAAAAAAAGACCGCTTCTACACCAGAAACGGTCAAATATACACTGATTTATCATATCGGTATGTATGCTGCTATAACAGCCACAATCAGCGCAGGCAGCATATTTGCGACTCTTACCTTTTTGCCCCAGACAAGATTTACTCCCACACAGAAGATCAACACCGATCCCACCAGTGGCAGATTCGATATTGCAGACTCAGTCATTATCGGTGCTACAAGCTTTGCCAAAAGGGTCACAAGGGTTACATCATTCTACGCGGGCAGCCCCAAGAATCGCGTCCACATCTGCCCCGACAACATCAAGGCCCTCAGCCTTAATCTGGTAGACTTCGTCTATTCCATAAAAATTATTGGCAAGAGCTTTTACATAGCCAAATCCCAGCTCGTCAGATAAAATCGGCCCGCCGGCGGTTGTTACATAATACAGCTTATCGGCTTTACATAAACCTGTAGGTATGCCCGTTTCCGAATATGTAAAGGTCAGTCCCAGGACATTTATCTGCTCAAAAAACTGCTTGAGCATAGCAGGAAAAGAAAGGTCATAATAAGGAGCAGCTATTACTATTGTGTCTGCAGCCGCAAAATCTCTGCCAAGAGAAAACATAGGATCATCGTATTTTCCGGCGTTTTTAAGGTCTTCACGATGATTTATGAACTCTTCATCAACCACAGGAAAATCTACGTCTTCAAGCCTGATTTCCTTTACCTCACCTTCTAAAGTACTTAACAGTTGCTTAGCCAAAATCAATGTTCTAGACTGCTTGCGAACACAAGCGTTAACAAATAAAATCATAGAATTCTCCTTTTCCTTAAACGGTGAACTATAGTGCTTCTATTTCCTTTATCTCCGGAATTATCTCGTAATCATCAGTTACGGTTATAACTGCATGAACTACCTCACCGACTCTACGTCGGAAAGGGTTTCTGTTATGCCGCTTTGCGGCATGAACCTTCAGTCTGCCTATGGCATCCTGAAGAACAGGGCATGTCCACTATGCCCCTATCCCATTGTGTTACCTTTGGGAATACTTTTCTCAAGATATTTGCAGCTCCGTTTATGTCTGCATTTGTGAGTGTTCCATCGTAGTGCCTGTAGAGTCCTCTTTTTATCCTTCTTCCTGAAAAAGAGTATTCTTTATTATTCCCTTTTTCATACATGGGAATAGGATCCATGGCAAGAAAATCAGCCTTTGATGTATAGCTCTCTTCTGTGAGGGCAAGTCTTATACCGTACTCAGCAAGCTTATAGCGGAGCATATCTGCAAATATCAGCATTGGTATCTGCACAAAATTCTGGTTACTGATATGTCCCATATCTGCTTCCTGTTTCTGGAATACGTTATGTCCCATCACCACAACATCGACACGGTTATCCCTTGCATAGTCCGCAAGTTGTCTGCTTATCTTGTGAAACTGGTCCTTTATCCTCCTGTTCCTCTTTTCAGTAAGGATGCTCATTTTTCTGGTACGGTATCTCTTATTGCATCTCATGGCACATGAAGCGAGTCTTCCCATTTCCTTGTTGTAAAACTGGTTGATAGCCTTGATGGTTCCGCCCTTTATGACAAAGGGTCTCTCGCCAAAGTTGTTTACTACGGCAGCTATGTTATCTGTTCCGGGATCTATTGCCATTACACGGATGCCTGAAATATCCGCCATATCTACAAGATCCTTCAGTATTTCCTTATCATCAGCAGGAGCCATGCCCCTTGTTTCCACATCCATAACAACATCTATCACAAAGTCCTTCCCATGTGGCTTTATGCGCACTTCCTTAAGCTTTCCGGAAGGGAAGCCTTCACCAAGTCTTAGCATATCGTTTGTTCCGGGGAATCTGATAAGAGAGTCATCCTTTATCCTGCATATCTGGTTTGTGAGTATGGCTGTCTTGTACTTTCCCTCACCTACATACCTGGGCATGCGGGGACGTCCTGTAAAAGCAGACGGAGTCTTTGCATATGCCTTCACTGCCTCAAAAAATGACTTGTAATCCCTGAGCAGGAGCTTCAGTATCTGCTGGTTTGCCTGTGATGGAAGCCCGTAGTATGCCTTATCTTTTGTGGTCTTTAAAAGATAGTCGAGGGCATTGTAAGAAAGCCAGGAACCTTTTACCTGATATTTTGTACCATCGAGGGTGTTATTCACAAGCCTGAATACCTGCATCTGATTGGGATACAGGGGTCTGTAGGATGCCATGGCTTCCACGGCTGAAGAATACTGACGGATTATGAAATTAGCCCTGTTGTACAGAATGGCGCAGGCTCTGCAGATATCGCTGCAGTAACCATATAGTCTGTTGTTTTTACTGATTCTGAACTGCCTTGTTCTGTACACGGTTGTAATTCCCTTCGCCAAGCCTTATATTCTGTATTATAGCATATTTATAGTAAATATGCAAACATTTGTTTGCGTTAGATTTGGAGGTTTCATGGACAGTTACAAGAGGAACAGGCACTCAACTTGAGTGCTAATTTAAATTCCGGATTGTAACAGTAAATTCCGCATGAACTGACTTTACCTCCGCACATCTTTCCGCTATACTGCATAGGCTGCTGATTACCTAGCCTGTGTAAGAAAGAGAGGAAAGATGAGTACTCAAAAAGGTAATCAGAAACATCTGACTCTGTCAGATAGAATTAATATTGAAAAAGGTTTAAACAACAGTGATTCTTTCGCCGCCATTGCTAAAGTGGTGCACAAGGATCCTACGACCATATCCAAGGAAGTCAGAAAACATTCCAAGGTGAAGGAATACAAGGGGTATGGCAACACTCCTTGTGAATCCAATAAGGATAAGCACTCTCCCTGCAAACTTAAGCATGTATGTGGAGACATGGATTGTGACAAATTCTGCAGACAATGCCGCACCTATAGATGCAGTGATGTTTGTGGAACTTACGAACCAATGCAATGCCCAAACCTAAAGAAAGCTCCGTATGTATGCAATGGATGTGGAAAGCGTGTCAATTGCATGATGGAGAAAAAAATATATTCTTCCAAGTATGCTAATGATTGCTATCTCGAAACTCTTAGTTCCAGCAGAGAAGGAATAAATCAAACACCTGAAAGCATTCAGAAAATGAATGATATTCTGACTCCGCTAATCAAGAAAGGCCAATCAATATCACATATTTATGCGTCTCATGCTGAAGAATTAGGCTGCTCTAAACGTACTACCTACACGTATATCGATGCCGGTGTTTTTGATGTAAGAAACATCGATCTGAGGCGCAAGGTAAAGTACAAAAAGAGAAAGACATCCACTAACACCAGTGCCAAGAGCCGCGCTTATCGTATAGGCCATAACTACGAAGATTTTAAAAAGAGAACAGAAAAAGATCAAAATCTAAGTATCGTAGAAATGGACTGCGTAGAAGGTAATGCTGATGGCCATAAGGTTCTACTTACCTTTACGTTCCGTAGAACTACGTTAATGCTGATCTTTCTATTAGAAAGTCAGACTCAGGAGGAAGTTCTCAAAGTCTTCTCTTATCTTGAAGAAAGCCTCGGGACAGAGCTTTTTAGTAGACTCTTTGAAATCATCCTTACAGATGGCGGAAGTGAATTTGCCGACCGTGAAGGAATGGAAACATCGTCGGATGGCAAGACTCAGAGAACAACCGTCTATTATTGTGATCCTTACTCTTTTTGGCAGAAAGGTTGTTGCGAAAAAAATCACGAGTACATAAGATATGTCCGCAAAAAGGGATCATCTTTCGATGATTTGGATCAGGAAAAAGTTACGCTACTGGCTAATCATATCAATAGTACAAAAAGAGACAGTTTGAACATGCATAGCCCATTCGAACTGTCTCAGTTGCTCCTGGATAAACAGCTCTTATCTGTTATGGGATATAATCTCATCGATCCAGATGACGTAACGCTGACACCAGAATTATTAAAATAAAATAGTTGTGCACAGGCAGGTATTTCGCGCTTTGAATTTGCAAAAGTTAATTCAGGTATGCGGAGCTTAGTCTCGCACACTAAGTCCGGATGCCCCTTTGGCATACTCAAAATGCAGAAAAAACTGTTCTGTTGGTGCCATTATAACGGCAAATGGATAAAATTTAAAGGAGAAAAACGGATGTTAGTTCCGCATGATTACTGGATCTTTGAGAATGCGGAATTAAATTCCGCATTCAAGTGAACAGGCACTCAGTCTACCTGCTTACATACCACGTTATTTTTGTTACAAAATACATAGAAGAACAGCGCACTGATGATGTCGGTTTAAACTAAACTTGTAATATGTTTAAAGATAGGAGTGTAAAAAGTCAAAAATACGGCTTTTTACACTTTTTAACTTAAAAAAATAAAGCTTGAAAATGTAAAAAGCCGTACTTTTTAAAGAAAAATCTGTAAAAAGCCGAATGGATTAAAGCTAAAATTGTAAAAAACCGGGCACTGTAGTGTGTGCAATTTAATCATTATCCTGGATATCATCAGTTCCATAGACGTCTACCTGGGATGCCTGTCTTTTATGTTCTTCTTCTATAGCAGCATAGTGTTTAACAGTCGTATTTACGTCTTTATGTCCCAGAACATCAGCAACCATATAAATATCACTTGTTCTGTTATAAAGCGCTGTACCATACGTTCTACGGAGCTTATGAGGGGTGAGTTTTTGAGTAAGTCCTGTGTTTTTTCCATATTTTGAAATCATATATTGGATGCTTCTTATCGATAAACGCTTATGCTGAAGAGATATGAAGAGAGCAGGTTCTTCAGAATCATTGAGTAGGGAAGGGCGTTCATGATTGATATAATCCCTCAGCGTATTCCGGATAATCTCGTTTATGTAGAGATGATCTTCATCGCCGCCTTTTCTGACGATAGTAATTGTATTTTCATCAAAATTTATATCTGAAAGATCAAGCCCTGCACATTCCGAGACGCGGATTCCAGTATTTAACAGAAGAGTTACAATTGCCAGATCTCTTTTTGCAGTAGGTTCAGACATGACTTTGGAATGGTAACTAGCAGAATTCACAGCTGCAACAGAATCCATTAGAAGCTGAACCTGGTCAGGATACAGCCTTCGGATATCTTTCTTTACCTTTTCTTTCTTCTTTACAGCAGCTTTCACTGTGGGATCAATCTTAAGATAGTCATATTTGATCAGATATTTATAGTAATTCCGTACAGCCGCCATTTTTCTTGCAATTGCACGTTCTTTAGCAGGCTTTACATTGCCTTTTTTATCCGGTTTGTGGCCTGATGCAACATAATTTTGGAATTCATTGATGTCCTGAGGACCAAGATTTTCGACAACTTCAAAGGGGATATCTTTGATTTCAAGATTCTTGCACAGGGGATTCTTTTCCTTGAGAAATCCGTAGAAAAATAGAATATCCTGCGCATAATTTAAAGCGGTGCTTTCCTGATATTTGAGAAGACATTCCTCAACAAATCCATGTGTATGCTGAGGAAGAATGTTTTTAATGCTTTCAGTATCTTTACGGCGTTTCTGCCTCAATGAATTGTAATATTCTGAATTTTCACCCATGACTTAACTCCTCCGCTTTTCTAAAATAATCGTAACACAAAAGAGGAATTTTGTGCAATGATATTTGCGTTAGCAGCGCGTTCCAGCGGGAAGTGAACCCCCTGTCTGACATCGTTCTTTATTGGCTTTATTTCTTTGTTGGATATGCCGTTAATTCTTCAAACTCATCTACCGGCATAGGCTTGTAGAAATAATATCCCTGCATTTCCTCACATCCAAGACTTCCGAGGAAATCAGCCTGTTCCAGTGTCTCAACACCTTCTGCGATAATAGAAGTTCCAATAGCATGGATCATCTGGACCATGTAGCTAAGTATTGTCCGACCCATCTTTTGGTCACCTGAACCGGTAATAAATCGAAGATCAAGCTTTATGCGATCAAGGATAACTTCTTTTAACATATTCAGTGATGAGTAACCACTTCCAAAGTCGTCCATTTCAACTTCAAAGCCTGCTTCACGAAGTTTGGTTGTTGTTTTGATGATGGTATCGGAGTTTTCGACATATGCGCTTTCCGTTATCTCAATACGAAGTTGACCAGGCAATAGGTTATAGAACTCTTTTAATGTATTAAAGTGGTCGGCTACATCAGGGTTCTTTACTATATCAAGTCTTGATAGGTTTACTGATACACACAGTTGTCTGCCCTGATCATTCCATCGCTTCAAATCCTTACACACAGTGTCCCAAACGTGACAGTCAAGATCATAGATAAGCCCAGCATCTTCCAAAACCGGAATAAATTCTCCCGGAGAAATGTTTCCATCCTTCTTGCTTTTCCAGCGGCAAAGAGCCTCTGCACCAGTTATCATCCCAGTCTTATAGTTGACCTGTGGCTGATACCATACTTGTATTTCCCCAGACTCAATAGCTGCAGGAAGGCGACTTGCGATACCGGCACTTTTCCTTCCCATGTCCCACTGCTTTGGGTTATAAAACTCAAATCCTTCTTTCTTGGATTCTCTGACTTTTCTTTCTGCAAGGCGGGCATAATCAAGCATCTTATCCACGTTTATGTCTTTATAGTCATCAGGCATAAGAACATAAATACCAGAACAGAGCCTTACAACAAAGTCTTTTCCACGATCGCTAAAATAATTGCGAACAGGAGTCAAAATATATTTTTCATCCTGAAGAATCTGTTCATTGCCGCCAATACATCGAAGGATAACAAAATGATCTCCATCATACCTTCCTATAGCTTCTTTATCGGTAAGTACTTCAAGGCTTCTCTCAGTCCAAAATTTTAACAGCTCATCTCCGGCCTTCCAGCCAAAGCTGTCGTTGATGAACTTAAAGTCTTTTATGTTGTTATAGGATATCGTATACGGTGTATCAGGGTTGTTAGTGAGTAGTTCCTCAACTTTTTTACGGAATCCATTGTGGCTGAGCACACCAGTGAGAGGATCGATATCCTCCATTATCCGCATCTTTTCCTTCTGCTCTTCAAAATATGCTTTCTGTCTTAGGACAAGCATTATAACAAGAGCAGCAAAAAGGATAGTCCCAATAATAAGGAAGTACTTATATTGGTAGAGATAGTCTTCAAAAGTATATACATAAAGATCTCTGGTAGTGTAATCAAGGACTATAGCCTGTTTTTTGGTTTCAGGAATAGCTGCAATTCCTTCGTTCAGAAGTTCAATTCGTTTTTTTCCCTCTGGGGTTTCAAGAGTTCCGGCACGAAAATCCATTGAAAACATGGCAGAAGGCTGTACTTTAAAATCATTATAGGATGGCTTTTGAAGCACATAGCTCCACGCATATGAGTTATGTAAAAGTGCATCTACCTCTTCATTTCTAAGCGCTTTAATGCAATCAGCCATGGAATTGTAAAGGTTTATCGTTATTCCAGGGTATAACTGCTTTACAGTTTCTGCTACTCCGCCCTGTGATTTTAGCATGCCTACTCTGATGGTATTTATGTCAGAAATAGAGTGCTTATCTGTAGTCACAAGGGTAAATGGGGTCTGGATGAGATTGTCCGATACGATGGTCGCTTGACCAGATGCACTTGAAACAGCACTTCCAAAGGGCATAACAAGATCGTACTCAGTACTATCAAGGGCTTCCTTAAGATTTGATTCACTTATAGCTTTGAATGCGACATTGAAACCAGCTTCTTTGGCAGCGGATTCCATAAGATCAACGCCGATTCCTGCAATCTTGCCGTTGTCTTTATCAATGTAAAACATAGGACATCTGTCTACAGGCACACCGACTGTAAATTCTGTAGCAGGAGAATCAGACGAGGCATAAACAGGCGTCAAAAAGACTCCCTGATAGATTACCAGGAAAAGGAGGGCTATGCTGATAGTAGTATGGATCCTTTTTGATTTCATGATACACTCGCCTTATTGTTTGTTCTTTGCTTTAGATACTCACACTTAATTCTAACATTATTATGTTAAAATACGATAAATAATAAATAACAAATCGATAAAGGCGACTTCTAGTATTCCGGCATTGCTAACTTATGCGCATACGGGACTTGAACCAGGGATTCACGGAGCACCATTAGAACATATTATGACAACGTTTCCGCTCTATTGGCTATATTCTGCTTAAAGTTGATGACATCGTGATTGTACTCTTCATCCATGAAAGTTGAGTGAATGAGGAAATCCGCTGTGGCTTTGTTGTTGGCAAAAGGGATATCATAAACCTGCGCAATTCTCATTAGCGCCTTTACGTCAGGATCATGAGGTGCAGCAGTAAGCGGATCAGAGAAGAAAATGACAAAATCTATCTTGCCCTCTACTATCTTCGCACCAATCTGCTGATCTCCACCCAAAGGACCAGAGTTATAGCCTCTTACAGGCAGGTTCGTTGCATCGGTTATCATTCGGGCTGTCGTACCTGTTCCACATAAAAAGTGGTTCTTAAGAGTTTCCGCATTATCTTTGCACCATTGTATGAGCTCTGCCTTTTTCCCATCGTGGGCGATAAGTGCAATATTCTTCTGTTTCCCGATAGTAAGTGTAATTGTATCTGTCATAGCCGCTCTCCTTTTTTGCGTTATTTTTCAAAAAGGAACCTCTCCGGAAGTGAAACTGCAAAATCCTTAGCAAGATGCCTGAAATCGTCTGGTGTTATCGTCTGTCTCTTAGCGCCAGTCATAGATAGCGTTTTTACGAGGATTTCTGCAGACTTTTCAACTGTATGCATAAGTCCAAAGGTAAGGTCAAAATCTTCTCCGGCAGCAAACATTCCATGATGAGCCCAGATAGCCACATCATATTTTTCCATGAGCTTACTGGTTTCCACAGCAATCTCTCTGCCCCCGGGTACCATCCAAGGTACTACGCCTATTCCATCAGGGAATACCACAGGGCATTCAGTCGCCATCTCCCAAAGTTCTCTGGTAAAAGCTTCATCTGTAAGTGGCAACACAAATGTCAACGCAATGGTATTTGTGGTATGTGCATGATAGATTACTCTGTATTTTCCGTTTGTCACACGTTTTTTCACCTCATGGTTCATAAGGTGTGAAGGCAACTCAGAAGTTGGTCTCCCGCCATTGACCAGCCCCCACATAACGCGGTAGTTCTCACCTTCTTCGTCAAGCTCAATAATTCCGAAGCTGTCCTCAGGCTTTATTATAACATTTCTGAAGAACTTGCCAGAGCCTGTTACCATAAGAAACTCTCCGGCAAGGTCAGGCACTGATGTTCCAATTTCCTTCCACTCTCCGGCCTTAAACTCCTCTTTTACCAGCTCCACCTCTTCCGGCTTCATTCTGTAAGACAGATTTCCGCCGTTTCTCTCATGCCAGCCCTGTTCCCAGCCGTCATTTGCCATTCTGATAAATCCCTTTGTAAACTCAGCATCTAAAACTCTCATTGTCCTTTTATCTCCTATCATCAGACCCTCTTCGAAAGAACGTCGATTTCATATCTCTCAATTTCCTGGTACCAACTTCCATCCTGAGGAACTTTACATCTATCACAGTATTCATTCCACACCTCTCCGAAAGGCATGGTCTTAAGCTCCTCCTGCATGATCATGAGCTTCGTAAAGTTCGATTCATCCTGCAGCTTTTTTAGCTCCTCATGAGGTGTAAGAAGAGCATTCAAAAGAGCTTTCTGTGTATTTCTAAACCCAGTTACCCAGGCACCTATCCTGTTGATGGATGCATCAAAATAGTCTAATGCCATAAATACTGAGCCATCAAGTCCGCCGCAGCGCACAATCTCTTTTGCAATTTCCTTTGTCTCATCATCAAAAAGAACTACGTGGTCTGAATCCCAACGAACCGGCCTTGTGATGTGAAGAGCAATGTTTGGATAGAAAGACAAGAGCGCAGGAATCTTGTCACTTACAACCTCTGTAGGGTGATAGTGGCCGTTGTCCATAAGAGGAATGCACTTGTCAGAATGAGTTGCTGCAAAAGACAGTGTGAACTCAGCACTACCTACTGTATAGGACTCTACTCCAATTCCGAAAACCTTTGACTCAACGCAGGGCTTAACCTTATTAAAATCAAAGGGTTCGGAAAGAATCTGCTCGATAGAATCCTTATATCTGTCCCTTGGTCCCTTACGGTCTGCAGGAATGTCCTTGAAGCCATCTCCTGTCCAGATGTTCATGACACAGGTCTCGCCAAGTTCTTCTGCGATGTACTGAGAAATTCTTATACATGCCTTTCCATGCTCGATCCAGAACTTTCTTGTATCCTCGTTTGGAGAAGAAAGGGTAAGCGGGTCACATTTAGGATGAGAGAAAAAGGTAGGATTGAAATCACAACCCAGATTCCTCTCCTTGCAGAAATCCACCCACTTCTTAAAGTGTTTGGGCTCAAGTTTATCTCTGTCTACCCAGCCTCCGTTTTCATCATCAAAAATTGCATAGCAGGCATGAAGGTTCATCTTGGCTCTTCCCGGAATCAGCTTTATTACCTCATCGATATCTGCCATAAGCTCCTCTGGAGTTCTTGCTCTTCCGGGATAATTTCCGGTGGTCTGGATTCCTCCTGTCAGAGGCTTATCCGGATCTGTATCGAAGCCTCTGACATCATCTCCCTGCCAGCAATGAAGGGCAATCTCTGCCTCTTTAAGCTTTTCGATTGCTTTTTCTGTATCAATTCCAATTGCTGCATATTTTTCTTTTGCTTCTGTGTAGCTCATTTCTCATTTCCTCCTGATCTTGTATGGATTAACTCGTCCTTATCGTTTAATTATCTTATTTCGCTTTTATTCCCAGACTTTCATGCCCCATATTTCTGAATTTCAAAGCTCTCGTAAATGCAGTTTCTTGCATCCTGCAAATCCTTAAATAACCCCGCATTTATCATCTGTACCACAAGATTTCCGATGGCTGTACCTTCAATTGGCCCTGCATATACGGGAAGTCCGGTAGCTTTTGCAGTAAGTTCATTGAGATATGTGTCCTGACAGCCTCCACCTATGATATTCACATATGTGATTTCTTTTCCTGTGATCTTACCAATCTCCTTTACAGTATCTGCATAACATGCAGAAAGACCTCTGTAGACAGTCTGCATTATCTCCCCAACCGACTCCGGTACCGGCTGGTTCTTAGCCTTGCAGTACACTTTAATTGCATTTATCATGCTTACCGGCGAAAGAAAGAGCTCATCATTTACATCAATATCAGCCACAAATTTCTCACTTCCCCTGGCCAGCCTTATCAGATCCGGAAAGCTGTATTTTTTGCCACCAGCATATTCGCTCTTTCTTCCTTCAACGTACTCTGTACCATTCAGCTCACGTCTTATGGACTGTATGATCCAGAGCCCCATGATGTTCTTTAAGAATCTGTATCTATACCAGGCGCCGCCTTCATTGGTAAGGTTTTCCTGCCTTGCAGCCTCGGTGGTTATGGGCTCTTCGTTCTCAATCCCCAAAAGGCTCCAGGTTCCACTGGATAGAATTATCGAATTCTCATCCCTTGAAGGAACCGCAAGAAAAGCAGAGCCTGTATCATGGGTTGCAGGAAGAATGACTGTTGCGCAATACCCGACCTCGTCCTGTATCTCTTTTGTAAAAGAGCCAACGACAGTGCCAGGCATTGACAGCTCCCCGAAAAGATTCTGAGGTAGTCCCAGCATAGAAATAAGCTCTTTATCCCAGGTCTTTGTCCCTGCATTTACTAGGCCTGTGGTTGTGGCATTGGTGTATTCCTGTTTTCTTACACCTGTAAGCCTGTAGTTAAAATAATCCGGTATCATAAGAAGTGCGTCCGCTTTTTCAAGCACTTCCGGATCATCCTCCTTTTGAGACATCAGTTGATAAATGGTATTGAAGGACTGTTTCTGTATTCCGCACTTTTCATAGAGCTCTTTTTCGCTTATGATTGCAGAAATCAAATCGTCCATGCCCTCAGTCCTTAAGTCCCTGTAGGCCACAGCATCGCCGATCAGCTCTCCCTTCTCATCAAGAAGTACATAATCCACGCCCCAGGTATCAATCCCCACGGTCTCGGGTATCATATTCTGTCTTTTGCATTCCTTAAGACCTTCGATGATCCCCTTCCATAGATGATCCAAATCCCACACAAGATGTCCATTTTTCTTAAGCTGATGGTTATCAAACCGGTGGATCTCCCTGAGAATCATCTTCCCATCTTCTAACCAGCCAATCATGTGCCTCCCGCTGGAGGCGCCTATATCAATTGCAAGAAAATATTTATTCATATCGATACAGTACTCCTAAGCGTCAAGAAATAAGCATTTCATCTACCATTCTGATAACACGTGATGCGTTGATTTCCATCTGTCTCCTGGAGAGCTTACCTTCCTTGATAGCAGAAAGCACGTTTTCATAATCCTTCTTTCCTCCAGGCATAAACAGATCTCCACCTGCGCCCGCCACTTCATTTGAAAGCGCATTCCTGTAAATGGATCTTTTGCTGTCCATAACAGTCATAACCCAGTCAGTCATGACGATTCCTTTAAACCCAAATTCTGATCTGAGAATATCCTGTATCAGCCCTCTATGCTCAGAAGTATGCGTTCCGTTAAGCAGGTTGTAGCTTGTCATCACAGCTTTGGGCTGTGATTTTCTTACGCAGATTTCAAATCCGCGGAGATATATCTCACGCATGGCACGTTCACTTACATGGCTGTTATTGCAATAACGGTTTGTCTCTGCATTGTTTGCAGCATAGTGTTTAATGGTAGTCCCACAGCCTTTATGCTTCTGAACACCTTGGGTCACCGCCGCCGCAATGAGGCCGGAAACCAATGGATCTTCAGAGTAATATTCAAAATTTCTTCCGCATAGTATGCTTCTGTGAATATTCAGGGCAGGAGCAAGCCAGAGATTTATTCCCATCTCTTCCATTTCACTTCCTACCATATCCCCAAAGCTATAAGCAAGGTCTGTGTTAAAGCTCTGGGCAATGGCTGTTCCTATCGGGATTCTGGTAGCATAGTGTTCTCTGATCACTGCACCTTTAGGTGCCTTTTTTCCTCCTGTTACCTTTAAAGCTATGAACTTAACCAAAGGATTCATGACTTCTAGCATACTATCCGGGATCATTCCTGCACCGCTGGCATCATGAGCTCCATTTTCATCCTCGTAGTACTTTTTGGCAAGTCTGAGTCCTGCAGGACCATCAGCCATAATAAGAGGTTTAATTCCTTTTCCGGTAAGCTTGGATGTGGTTTCACCCGCAGCACCTGCGACATGGGTTGCAGCATTACCGATGATACTTAGTCCTTTCTGCTTTTCGTTGAAACTACCTATCGCAAGATAAGCAAGCTCCTCATCCGTTAATGACTTAGCTCTTTCATCCACGTCTTCTTCGACATCATATATTAGTTCCGTACAATTTATGTCATTAGAATTTATAGTCAGTTTCTGCACTTCTTCCGGAATACTCTCATTCGAATGTCTTTCCATAAAAAGATCTTTAAAGCCTGGATCTCCAAGGCAATTCCTTGCTTTTGTGACACATATGGTTTCATCAAGATTTATCACAGCAACAACATTTGTGTTGTCCGAGCTGTTTCCGCACCTTATGATATAGTCTCCCTTTTCAAGAATATATGCGCTGGTCTCTTCATCATAGGATGATAGATCAGAGAGCCTGAAAGAAATGTCTGTCTGTTCTTCGCATCCCGGTTCCAGCAGAGATGTCTTGGAAAAGCCTGCCAGTTCCTGATATGCCTTATCAAGCTTTCCATCAGGCAAAGAGACATATACCTGAACAACCTCTTTTCCTGAATAGTCTCCATCATTTTTCACATTAACGCTGACGGTTATAAAATCACCAGATGCACTTACGGATAACACCTTCTGCTCAAAACTGGTGTAAGACAATCCATACCCAAATGAGAATAAAGGCTTTTTGCACGCAGTGTCAAAATACCTGTACCCTACATATATTCCCTCTCTGTACTCTGTGTCATTCCAGTCGCCAAAAGTGCCTTCGTGACAGTAGTCTTCATAAGAAGCCCAGGTTGTGGTAAGTTTTCCAGAAGGATTCTGCTTCCCAATGAGGATATCTGCAAGAGCTCTTCCGCAGTCTGTTCCAAGCTGAGATAAAAGAAGGATATTTCCAACTTCCATTACAGGAGAAAGATCGACAGCTCCGCCTACATTAAGCACCAGCATGAAACGCTCATACATTTTGTTAAGTGCTAAAATGTCTCTGACTTCAGATGCAGCAAGCTTTACATCTCCTTCTACCACCCCTCTGTCGCTTCCCTCCCCGGAATTGCGGGAAAGAACATAAATAGCTGTATCACCCGTCTTATCAATGTGGATGCTATGCCATGGTTCTGTCATTTCCTTTCCCATGGCATACATGATCACATTCTCATGCTTTTCTTTTGCTTCTTTTTTCAGGTTTTTGTAAAAGGTATTCTTTGCAACTTTTCTGACCTGGTCATACTCATCCAGCCATTTTTTAGTTGTTATCTCAAAGCCCGCTTTTTCCAGCCCCTGCTCGATGGTATATGCAAATCTTGTATTAACCTCACCGGATCCTGTTCCGCCCATGACTGTGTATCTCATGCCGGCACCATAAGCTGCAAGCTTACATGGTTTATCAATGGGAAACTTTCCATCATTTTTTAACAGAACGGTACACTCAGCTGCATTTTTAAGCACTAAAGCGCGGTGTTCTTTTTCATACTTTTGCATATCTCTTCTCCTGTTATTGTTAGTGTTTCATTAAAAATCTGCTTTACCTGGTCCTACTTCCAATCCCTCTTTCCCCGGAAGTATTACCATTGCATCCGTGTTTGCCGGGACTTCAATGTGATAACTGTACTCACCATCATCTTTTTTATCCCATCTACAGAAAACTGTTCCATATACGCTGTCATATGAAAACTCTGCAAAATCAAAGTGTCCGCCGGGGTGAGGTGCAATGATAAAATGATTTTCTCCAACCACCCTGATTCCACACATCGCCTCAAATATCCACTGACATACAGCACCCTTGGAGTAGTGGTTCAAAGATGCGATTCCGCCGCCTTTTCCATTATTCGAATCCGGTCCATCCCAGTCTTCCCATATTGTTGTCGCTCCGGATTTCGGCATTGAAAGCCATCCGGGCTTTTCCTCATTCTCCAGAAGCTTATAAGCATATTCGATATCAATATCTTGAAGAACATATGGTAAAAGAGGTGTTGATAAAAAGCCTGTTCCTACTCTCCATTTATAGTTTTCCAGAGCCTTTATCAGTCTCTTTTTCGCATATTCAGTCTGTTTTTCATTAAGCATACCAAAGTACAAAGGTCTTACGAGTTTTGCCTGTCTGTCCGTGTCGAGAGAGTACTTTGGATCCTCAACGAGCTTTTGATAGGCACGTTTTGCACCTTCCGCATACTCTTTGTAAAGATTTATGTCTTCTGTTTTTCCAAGGGCACCGGCAATCTCAACCATAAGAGTCATGACATAGCTCATGTAAGCTGTTGAAACCTCCGGCTGTGACTTTATGAAATCCTTAAAACTCATGGCATGGACATCTGAAGGTTCTGCCCACTCGCCATAGTGCTGGCCGTTGTTGTAAATATACTTTTTTTCTTTTCCTTTTACTGAATGCTTCTCTGAATTTAACAGACTCTCTTTTCCCGCGCGTTCCATAACATATCCGGCGTACTTTTTCATTGAATCATAATATTTTTCAATGATCCTGATATCCCCGTTCTGTTTCCAAAGGCGATAAGGAATGATTACTCCCGCATCTGACCATCCCGATGATCCGTTCATTCCACGCATATATGAGTCAGTGCCACCCTCCGGTGCAATCTGAGGAAAGCACCCGTCTTTAGTCTGCCAATCGCAGAGATCTGTTTCATATTTCATGGCAAAAGGAGCGTAGTTTACCATATAACCTGCAGTGCCAATAAATATCTGGGCATCTCCGCTCCAGCCATGACGTTCTCTTGTCGGGCAGTCCGTCGGAAGATCTGCGGAATTGTTCTTAAGCGACCAGAGTGTATTCTGCACAAACTGGTTCAGAAGCCTGTTTGAACTGTCAAACTTAAAGGTCGTTTCAAAATCAGAATAAACCGCAATAGCAGTCATGTTCTCCAAATCAATATGAACATCAGATTCCACCAGTACATACTGAAAGCCAAATATGGCGAATCTTGTCTTATAGTGGTTCTGTCCATCCTTACATATGTATTTTATCTGCTGAAGTGGTGTGATGAGGTTCTTTCTAACACACTGAATATTGTGCTGAGTAAATTCTCCAGCCTCGTCCAGCTTTTCTCCAAAGCGAAGGAAAACACGCTGCCCTTCATCAGCTACAACGTCAAATTCCACGTAACCTGCAATATTCTGGCCAAAGTCAAAGATTGTTTTCCCCTGAGGCGTCCTGATCACATTCTTAACAGATAACCTCTCCTGCTCTTTGAGTGCAAAATTGTTGGATGCTGTTGGTATCACATTGTGGTATGTTTCCTTAGCAGTCCACCACTTTGCCTTCTCAAAATCTTCTCTTCTGGCATCGTAGTTTTCTCCATCCTTGTTATCTGCAAAGCGGATTGGCCCTTCATTTGTCCACTCAAAAGATTCATCAGTGCAGATTACCTGAACCTCTCCATCCTCATATGTGATCTCAATCTGGGCAAGGAGCTTCGTTTCGCTGCCATAATAATTCTTCATTCCCCAGGCACCGACCGAGCCCCTGTACCATCCGTCAGCCAGCATGAAAAAGACTTCATTCTTTCCCTGGATAATCTTATCTGTAATATCAGCGGTCTGATACTGGACTCTTTTGCGGTAATCAGTAATTCCGGGTGCCAGACAGAACTCACCTATTCTGTCTCCGTTGATACTTCCTTCATATATCCCACAGGCAGTCATATATGCTCTTGCTGATTTAACTTTCTTTTCCCCGGTCCAGAATCTTTTTCTGAAGCAGTCAACAGGGTATCTGTTCTTCTTGTTTACCTTATAATTTCCGGTGATCCATCTTGCCTTCCAGTCATCGTTATTTAAAAGACCTAGCTCAAAAGAGGCAGTATCACTCTCTTCACCCTCAATATCATTTTCGTCCCAGAGTTTTACTGTCCATTCAATCCTGTCACGACTTCCAAGTGTTTCTCCGCCCCAGATCACAAGGTGCATCTGGTCTGAGTTCACTTTCCCGGAATCCCAGACGGTTTCGTCTTCCATTTTCGCAATGATCTGATATGCGCTCTGCTTATTGCCGCCTTCACAGTTCCATGAAAGTCTGGGTCTTACTATATCTATTCCTATTGGATCAGTTAAATATTCGCACCTTAGTCTGACAGCTTTCATTATCATTTTCCTTCCTTATTTCTCTCATTAAGCTCACTCATGATCTTGCCATAAATCTTCTCCAGGTCGTAACGGCTAAAGATCACTGCCATAACAACAAGCAAAAACAGTGGAACATAGATTGAAAATGCAAAGATTCCGCCATTTACTGCAGCTGGCTGCTCAGCAACAGCTGCGCCGGAAATAAATCCACATGCGCCAAGGATCCATCCAATAAGTGATCCTCCGATTCCGGAACCAATCTTTGATCCGAAAGAGCTTGCTGAGTTACTCATTCCGATCATTCTCTTTCCAAACTTCCAGTCATTGTACTCAACACAGTTATTTACCATTGCACCCATAAGACACATGATCGGAATATTGGCAAAGGTTGCCATGCTTCCTCCGACAAGACATGAAACAAGGCTGTAAGGAGTAAATACACGGGCGATGCAGCCAACTATTCCAATAACACAGCCGATAAGACATGTTTTTGCCATTCCGAATTTCTTTGTCATCGGACCAACTAATATGAATCCAAGGAAAGTCGGGATAAGTCCAACGGCACCAAGAAGTGCCACAATGTTGTCATTTCCGAGGATATATTTTGCATAATATGCTCCGCCTGAGCTGGACAGTCCATAAGAAATGTTCATAAAAAGATTTGCAACGAGCATCAGAACCCAGTACTTGTTTTTAAACAAAAGACCTATCTCCTGGGCAAAAGACATCTTCTCTTCCTCCAGCTCATCCACTGACTTCTTTTCTTCTGAACCATTTTCCTTTGAGCTTCTGTAAAGAACGATCATGCTAAACGCTGAGATAGCTGCCATAATGACTGCCACCTTTATCCACGCTGCCTGATTTCCCCCCAAGGCATTTGTAATAGGTATAAGACCGATCGCTATGATCATACCGATGGCATAACCGAATACTGCACGGAAGATACCCATTTTGCCTCGTTCTTCAACACTGTTTGTCCTCATGGCCATCATAGCACCATAAGGTATGGCAACAGCAGTATAAACCACAGCAGTGCAAAGGATGTTGGTTAAAAGAACATATCCCGCCTGAAGCCCCGAAGCAGCTCCTGCAGGAACTGTGAAAAGCAGTACCATGATCGCTGCAACCGGTATTGCCATTATCTTAAACCACGGTCTTGCCTTACCATCCTTAAAATGAACTGAATCCATGATCTTACCCATGATAAGATCTGTAAAAGCGTCAAGTATCTTGGCTATGATCAGCATTGTAGCAACAGATGCTGCAGCCAGTCCGACCTTTTCTGTATAGAAGTAGGTCAATTGTCCTACCAGACAGCTTAGTGCATTAAGCGGTATCTGCCCAATTCCATCTCCCAAAAAATCTCCAAACCTCATGGTCTTCTGGATTCCCATTGAATCCACGCCAAGTTCTTTTTTTCTTCCCATAATAACCTCCTGATTATTGTCACGGCTTTTGCTATTTGCCATATTTCTCTTTCTATTGACAGTCTATCAGGAGCCCGCTTATCATTATTGTAATAGTATGACGCAATATTGTAATTTTGTGACTATTTGAGGTTTCCTATGGAAAATGCATTTTTTCAGGCTTTAAGCTACATCTATAATGCCACCTATGTTCCAATCCACTACTACAAAGATAGTGTATGCCTTCTTTCTTTCCCGGTAATAGATATGCCAACTGAACTGGCTTCTGCTATCAGCGGAATACTTGGCAAGTCCACAACCAGCCTATACCATTACCAGACTGAAGAAGGGCTTCATATTGGCTATGTAGGAAGCGATCTTAGCAATGAAGCTGTTGTTGTAGGTCCCGTTAGCAGTATGGCTGTGACTGATGAATTCATAGACGCTATCATCCTAAAATATGGTGTTTCTATTGAAAACAAAGACAAGATCAGAGAGTTTTTTGTTCAGACGCCGGAGTTTTCAATCATACAGTTCTTGAATATTCTTGCCATGATCAATAAAGAACTCACCGGTAACTACGTAGACATTTATGAGACTTTTAACCTCTTTGACAGAGAAAAGGAGGCGGAGGTAGGAGAAAGCCATTCTAACACCCTGTATGAGCGAAAAGAAACTGAGAACTTTCATGATACATATTTCTTTGAACAAGAATACTATGGCTACGTGGAACGCGGTGATATTGCCGGTCTTGAAGCCATGATCAGAAATATCCCCAGAATAAATGAAGGAAAAGTTGCTCCAGATTCACTTCGTCAGGCAAAAAACATATTCATCGCTTCAATGGCCCTGGTAACCAGGCACTCCATCTCAGGTGGACTTGACATCGAAACAGCCTACCAATTGTCAGATATGTATATTCAGGAGGCTGAACGTATGTCAGACGCTTCTTCAGTTACTCTTCTTAATGCCACGGCAGTTATGGACTTTACCAAGCGTGTAGCCGAATCCAAAATTCCTCAGGGAATGGAGACGGACATATATATGGCTATCCAGTACATAGCAAACCACGTCAATCAGAATATTTCAGTAGAAGATGTTGCCGCATACCTTGGGATAGACCGAAGCACTCTTTCACGAAAATTTAAAAGAGAACTGGGATTTAACATAAGCAGTTATATAATGCGCAGAAAACTGGAAGAAGCAAAGAGCCTCCTTAAATTCACTGACAAAAGCATCAGCGAGATAAGTGAGTATCTTTGCTTCTCAACACAGAGTTATTTTCAAAATGTATTTAAAAAGAAATATGGAATGACTCCAAAGGAGTTCAGAAATAGTTAAATATCCAGTTCCGAGACCATCTTGGGATACTCACGAAGCTCGCTTTCTTCATGAAGCGGATTCCATACCTGCGCGAAAAACTTATCCTTTTTGGCTCTCATTCCGTAGTTCCAGGATTTTCTTTCGCACTCATCACACCAGTGCCCACCTTCAAGAATAAGGCGTGGACTGCCTTTAAAATGATGTCCGAACTGACATGTAAACTCAAGGGGAGTTTTCCAGTCACCGGTCTTCATTTCTTTGGAATCACAACTGCCGCCTCTGAATTCCGCCGCTTTCTTCATATCCTCCAGAGTAAGCTCTGATTCGTGCTTGGATTCATCATAGCCATGGTCTATGTGTACAACTTTATCCCAATCAGTAAATTCTTCCATCTGGCTCAGCTTTTTGGGAAGCTTTTCCCAGGCCTTTTTGCTGCCCCAGTATGCATCGATATGGTCTTCCATGTTTTCATCCAGCCAGTGCTTTGTCCCATGCTCTGAATTTAAGTCTTTTTTGAAGGTTGACTTTATAATACTTCCCATGAGTTTCTGACCACCGGGAAGCTTTGTTATCACTTTACCTGCGGTAACTGCGCGGCCAAGGTCCTTTAGATATGCGTCATAAAAGTACTGCATGGAATCACTTCTGAAATGAAGGTATTTCTCCAGTTTGTCGGAATCGAGATAATACTGACCATGGAAATTCCTTGTGGCATACATCTTTGGATCGATCACCGGATCAAGGCTCTTAAAGCCCAGAACACCGTACATATCCTTGTACATTTCATAAGTGCTCACGCGGCAGCTCTCACCGCCGCCAATATTGTAGATGTGTCCCCAGAAACTCTCATCCAGGGTTCCATCGGCATCGAATGCTGCAAGATTTCTCATAGCTCTTCCGCTGTCCCTGTCAGAAGCATACTCAAGCACGTTGAAAATGCAGTTGTGGAACTGGATAGCATCACGGATCTTGGCCATAGCCGGTCCGATGATTCCTGTCTGCCTTAGAGATACCCAGTAATTTAGGCCACTATCGATAACGTAGCGCTCTGCCGCAACTTTGGAAACCGCGTAGTAATCAAACATACTTGGCTTTATCGGATCCCCGACCCTTCCCCAGTGTATAGGTGGCATTCTGTCACCGGTTTCTGCCACGGTTCCGATATATACAAACTTATAGCTATCCTCTTTACCGCTCTTCTTTATGGCTTCTATCATATTCACAACAGAACCGTAATTATTCTGCATTGCTTTTTTTGGATAATAGTCTGCTGCAGGGGACACAAATGCTGCAATGTGAAGTACCATGTCGCTGTCAGCAATACATCCGTAAACATCATCCCTATTAAGAAGATCTCCATAACGAATGGACAGACCTTCCCTGCCTTCATAACTGTCAAACAGGTTATGATTCTTTTCACTGTCCCTCACCAAAATAATGAGGTCATAGATTTTACCTATGTCAGGGAGCATCTGCTTAAAGCTCTCAAATCCCATTCCTCCACCTGCACCTGTCATAAAAACAACCGGTAACTTATTCGCACTCATATCATTCGCCTTTCATTCCTACTACTTTTGCCTTGCCATCAAGTACATCGACACAGAGCTTAATTGAGTCTCCGATTGCCCTGTCAATGTCGTCCTCTTCAACATGAAGCGGCTCGCATCCAAGTTTCTTATCAATAAAGAGATTGCTGCACTGAAGATCCGTAAACTTCACCATATGAAGTCCGCCCTGGATATTCTTTGCTGCCTGCTCCTTCATCAGCTTTTTTCCGCCCATAGCGTACATCCAGTTAGGTATTGTGATAACCTTTCTTCCCTCGCATCCAAGGTACTTATGAACGATAGCAAGCATCTCTTTCCATGTCATATTGTAATAACCGATTGGGTAACAGTGTCCTCCCTTGTTGTATTCAAGAGCTCCTGCCAGAGCCTGTCCAACCTGATGAACTGTTACCATTGTGGTTCCGCCCTTGGGATATAGCGTAGCTTTCTTCATGCTCCTGATCTGTTCTACAAGGAATACCCATACAGGCTTTCTTCCGGGCTGAGTTCCGAAAATATATGGAAGCTCCAGAACTGCTACATCAAAGCCGTCACCGGCAAAAGACATCGCTATCTCTTCCTGGTCAATTCTGCTTCTTATGTACGGATGCCACTTTGTTAATTCAAGTTCAGGCCTTGTCTTGGCAAAATAGGAAAAGTATGATCCACAGATTGCAATATGCTTAACACCGCACTCCTTGGCAATAGCAAGAAGTCTCTTAAGTGGATCTATATTGTACTTTTTGAAAAGATCATAGATTGGAGCAGGGCCTTCAACTCTCTCATCCACTCCGGCTGCAAAAACAAATCCATCACACCCGGCCATGTAACCCTTTATTTCTTCATCTGACATCTCCAGATAGTTGCCATATTCAATTTTCATTTCAGGTGGCAAGACAGCTCCCTGAGGAAGCGGAGGTAACGCAACAGATGTCACTTCATGTCCCCTCTCAATAAGCACTTTGGCTGCTTCACTTCCGAGCAGTCCTGTTCCACCAATCATAAATACTTTCATCGACTTATCTCCTTTAATCAATATTCATAAGCAGGCTTTTCTTAGGTACGCCATGCTTATTCTCAAAATTAAACAATCCCATTGTTCCCCAGTCTTCATAGTCGGCAGCCCAGTAACGGATGCCTGCAACGCCATGGGTTTTACCCCAATCGATGACATCTTTATAAATGGCTGCCTGTCCATCTTCAGTATTTGCATATCCCTTTGTAGCCTTGTTCCATCCGGCAAAAGCCCCGGACATCTCTCCTGAAGGATATGCAAACTCTCCGATAAACACGGGTACATGGCACTTTTTGTTTATGGCCATAACAGTCTTTTTAAACAGAATCGTGGAATCTGCATACATGGATGGAGCACTAGGATAATAGCTGATCCCCGCAACATCCACGGAATATCCATTCTTTGCAAGGCAGTTAAAATATTTTGCACAGGAATTAGGAGTCATAACCACAGTTGCAATATGAGTTGAAAACTTAACATTGGAGGAGTCAATTCCGAGTTCTTCGTATGCTTCCAGGATTCCCTCTTTTACAGCCGCAAACTCGCTTGCATTGTATCTCCAGATATTCTTCTCTAACCATCCGGGATTAAACAGTGGGAGTAGATATCTCATAAAATCCGGAACTCCGGCAAGCTTTTCATTTACAGCTGTCTTAAGCCCAAGGCTGACTCCTGCAAATCCAAAGTTAGCTTCATTTCCAAGATTCCAGTTCTCCACTGTGCATCCGGTATTCAATATCTCTTTTGCCAGGAACCTGCCATATGCTTTAAGCAGAATATTTATCTCATCTAGCGAAAGCTCAGACCAGTCCTTCCCATTTTGAAGAGCAAAAAGCTCGGGATACTCATCAAACTTTGGGGCCTGCTGCTTTTCCATATCCATGTAGGTGTATGCACACATTACCTCAGGATTAATAGGGATATTTAATTTGGCTGCCAGCTTGCAAAGCTCTATGGCCTGATCAAAAGTATGAACGTTGGCATTGGTATCAACCTCTCCATCAGTCACATCCTCATCTGTTATGTGCCTCTTTGTGGCTATGCGCACATACATTTCTGTAGCGCCTTTATCTATATATAACTGCTCCAGTTCTTCTATGGAGCTTATCTGCCTGCCTTCATACTCATAGGTGTATCCTTCGTCAAAAGCCCTTGCTGTAAACGGGCTGACCGATAGCGCCATTCTGAAATTCTCATTATTATCAGCCGCTGCGTATCCGATTTCTGTGTATAAGAATTGAGCAGTAAGAACTTTAAGCACAACACATATAACTATCAGAAGTATTGCAAGGCCTACCTTATGGCCTGTCTTCATTTTCTTTAACCTTTCAAGAAAACCTGTCATTTTTTCCTTCATTTACAACCTCCAAAAAATCTCCATTTGCAATAACAAGTCACTGTATGTATAATATGGACACCGTGTATTATTTACAACTTGCAATATTCTTTAAAACGTCGTAAACAATACATATTTTTTAAAAGTGTACGAAGTTAACAGTTTTTTTAGATTTGGGAGATGGATAATGGCGACCAAGAACAACCGAAGAACCGTAATCACAAAGAAGATCTTAAAAGAATCATTACTGGAGCTTATGCAGAATAAGCCCGTCTCAAAGATCACCATAAAGGAAATATGCGACCTTTCAGATATGAGCAGATCAACGTTCTACCTCCATTATCAGGACCAGTTTGAACTTTTGGAGGACATAGAAAAAGAGGTCCTCGAAAAGACCTTCGAAAACCTCAGAAAAATTGACAGTCCCATGAACACCATGGAATCCATCGAAGCATTTTTAAATTATGTAAAAGAGCATCGGACCACTTTTGGAGTACTCCTCTGCCAGCCGGAAAACGAACTCTTTCAGCAGAGCATTATTTCCAATGTGCAGAAATATGTTCAGGAATCAGCTCCCGAAATAGATGAGATTCCCACTGCGCGATACGTATACACCTTTATTATGTATGGAAGTCTTAACGTAATAAAGATTTGGATACACAATAATTTTGACGCAGATACACATGATCTGGCTGAAGTCATATATCATTCCTGTAATAATATTGCACAAAGCCATAAATGAATTCTTACGAAGCTGTAAACCGTTATTTCCCACATATATTATTGGCGCGCTTACAGAAATTTGCTCCAGGGATTCACGGAGCACCATTAGAACATAAAAAAAGTGTTCCGACGCTATATGAGTCATCGGAACACCATAGACCGACGCAGCATGGCATTTCCATCCTTGCAATAGTAACATCCCTTATGTCCTTGTTACTGATAACTTCTGTCAGTTTCTCAGTGTAATCTCCCTCATCCGGTTTGGGACATCCGATCATTGTAAACCTGCCTTGCATCAGAAAAAGAAAAGTATAAAACTTTATTCGACAGGGTAAATGAAACAACAATACTATAAAATTCGAGGCATTTAAGCTCTCTTATGTTTAAAGTGATGCTGTCTGGGTTTGTGCTTAAATGCAACTATGTTTAGAGGCTTTTCATCCTTTTTTGCATAATTCTCATATGCCTTCTTATAGTGTTTCTGTCCGGCCCAGATATCGTCAGCTACAGGCGCCCACTCTTTTGCGTAATCATCACACTTTGCACACAGATGCTCAACACTTTCTTCGGATTCTTCATTTGTACCATGAGCTTCTGATCTTTCGACCATATCCCTTAAAAGAGCCGGATTTTCAAGCATAGGGCACGGTCTTAAATGGTTCTTATTGAAAGGCTGGCCCTTATGGTATTCCATGAAAAGAGGACTTTGAAGCATCTCAAGTATTGAATGTGTATGTATATTGGTGTTGGAGAAGTGGACAAATACGCATGGTTCAGCATCTCCACTTGAATTGATGTGGAAATAGTTTCTTCCGCCTGCGATGCAGCCACCGACAGCTTCACCATCATTCTGGAAGTCCATAGGGAAGAATCCCAGGTCACATTTGACGCTTCTAAGGAACCTTATCTGATCCACCATCTTCTTTCGCTGCTCTACTGTAGGCATAAGCTCAGGAACAGCATTGTTTCCAACCGGCATGTAGTGGAAGAAAAATCCGAATCTAGCACCTTTTTCAGCAATGAACTCGATGAACTTGGGATCAGTCACTGCCTCGATGTTGTTTCTTGTATAGCAGATGGAAGTTCCATAAACTATTCCGTACTTTTTGAGTAGATCCATGGCATTCATTACTGCATCATAATGACCAAGGCCACGTCTTGCGTCATTAGTCTCAGGAGTTCCCTCGATAGAAAGCTGGAATGTGAGATTTCCAAGCCTTACAACTTCTTTACAGAAATCCTCATCAATAAGTGTTGAATTGGTATAGATAGAGAACTCAACATCATTGTGCTTTTCTGCCAGTTTCAAGATATCTTTCTTCCTTACAAGAGGTTCTCCTCCTGTCATCATGTAAAGATATACTCCCAGCTCTTTTCCCTGGGTAACGATTTTGTCCATATCTTCAAAAGACAGATTGTGCTTAGGTCCATAAGTACCTGACCAGCATCCCGCACAGTGCATATTGCAGGCGCTTGTAGGGTCAAAAAGAATAAGCCATGGGATATTGCATCCGTATTTTTCCCTGTTTGCCCTGATCATTTTTGTGCCTCTGAAAAATGCCTCATAGCCAAGATTGAGCATCATCATCTTTGCAACATGCGGATCTGTCTCATCTATTACTTTATTCAAAAACTTAACCCATCTGTTATCCGGATCTTTAAATGCCGCTCTTACTTTATCAAGGCTTTCTTTTCTGGCTCCATCTTTACCCCAGAATTTCTCTGCCTGGTCAACAAGCTTAAGATAAGTAGCAGTCCTGTTCTCCGTTTTATCGAGATTTGCAAGGAACCTGTCAATCAGTATGCTAAAAGCCTGTCTTTGTACTTTGTGAGAAATGTTTTTTGCTAATTCCATACTTGTTATGCCTCCCCAAACGATGCTACAATTATTCTGATGTAACAAGTGTAACGCCACAGCATATTAATAACAATGGCTCTACCATCGGACATGACAATATTTCGTTTAAGTGAACCGATGTTACATTCTTGCATTTTTTGTAACGTCGAGAGGGAGAAAAAATGAAAAGCTCAAAAGAATCTTTAACAGAAATGCAAAAAAAAGAAGTTCTGAGGATGAATAATAAGGAGTCCAATCAGCTGACAAGAGAGTGTCTGCAGCTTTCGCTTATGCATCTAATGAGCGAACACCCTTATGAGAAGATCACCATCAGCGAGATAGTACGCCGTGCAGGAGTATCAAGGACGGCGTTCTATCGAAACTATACAGATAAAGAAGATATCCTGCATGAGCTTGGGGATGAAATAATAAAGCGTATAGCGGAGATCAGCGAAAAGCCCGAACTGCACGAAAACCCACATCTGTGGTTCGAAGATATTTTTCGGGCTGTCAAAAACGATAAAGATATAATATCTCTGTTTGACCAAGCCGGAATTCTTCAGAATGAACTCTTTCTTGAAAAAGCGGTCTCAGAGCGGCTCTATCCTACAGCTGACCCAGAAAAGAAGTATCTCAGACTTGCTGCCGAAGCTGCCATTTTACAAATACTCATAAGCTGGTTCAGGGATGGGATGCAGGAAGACGAAAAACAAATGGCTGATATCTGCGTAAATATCTTTGATAACGCTTTGAGCAGACTGCCATAATTAACAAGGACCTCTTCTAACATGAGACATGATCCTTCCTGGCGTAAACGAAGTAATTCTTGCGCATATGAAGCTTGACCCCGGAATTCCCTTAGCACCAATAGAACATAAAATTCGGATATAATGCTCATTCCAGCAAACTGGAATTGAACAAAATCGCTGCGCGATGGCCTGCCTAGGCTGTGTGCAGTGATTTTCTTTTTATCAAAAAGGCAGTAGAAAGTAAGTCCTAATAGTAGTATTGTTGTAGTCGCGAAACTTAACAATCAAACAGGATCATTACTAACACTGCCATGAAAAGAATATCATTCGCTTGTGCAAAGTACAAGCATCATTTTGATGTACATGCACCTCCGAAGTTTTAGTTGTTCCTATCAATGACTATACTTTCGGAGGTTTTACTATGTATGATGAATATTTGAAAAAACTTGATGAAGCAGGAAAAATACGTAATCTTAAGGAACGTTCTATATCCTGCTATCATAA
>NZ_AUJJ01000031.1:0-32073 GCF_000424165.1 Butyrivibrio sp. AE3006
GTATCGATAAGACGGTATCCTGTCTTGATAGCGTTATAAACTACCTCTTCGCATTCTTTTAAGTCCGGAATCTGAAATACTCCGAATCCCTCAAGTGGCATCTTTGCTCCTGTGTTAAGTGTAATGTACTCCATAATAGAAATCCTCCTTCTTATCTGAAATTATTCTGTTTGAGCCATTCATCCAGCCCTTCTATTTCCTTGTTAAATAGTCCTGCAACAGCATCCGCATTTCTTGCTGACGCTTTTGCATCCTTAAGTGATGTGGTCATGTAGTTATGATCATCTGTATAAGAGTTCGCAAAAAGATAAATCTTTTTTCCTTTCCAGTCCGGATAGGATTCCAAAAATCTCCATACAGGAAGCGGTGATGTGTACCACCAGATAGGAAATGCCAGAATCAAGCTGTCGTATTTTTCCACATCCGGAAGAGGTGTCTTTATCTCCGGAGTGGCGCGCAAAGTGGGACTTGCTCCCTGAATTCCCGTAGCACCACTGGACCATTTAATTGCGATAAAGCGCCATCACTTACAACTTCAAGCGCATATCTATGTATTTCTGAGCCCTGTCTTCAAAGCCTACCTTTTTATAGACCGGATAGCCTTCATCTGTTGCCATTAAATCTATTCGGCATAATTTTTTTTCTTTCGCAAACTCTATCATGTTTTTCATCAGCTGTGTGCAGATTCCCTTTCCACGGTATTCACTCTCTGTATATACACTGAGCACTTCTCCATCAAGTCCATTGGGTAAAAAAGGGTTCGCCGGCTTCTCAATGATCAGCAGATATGCCGCTGCCACCAACCGTCCTTTTGCCCTTGCAACAAATGCGATCAGTTCTTTTCCAAGTCTTCTGTCAAAATATCCCGGAAGTTGTTCCTCCATACATTGCCGTTCATATTCACTGATAGTTCCGAAATCGTCTATCATATATGCAATTCTCAAACGAACCAACTCAGATATGTCATCTTTACCGGCCATGTCAAAAATAACATTGCTCATTAGTCATACTCCTCACAGTAGTACATAATATTTAAAGTTATTTTTCTGTCTCTATTTTATTTATAGTATCTTTTAGTATCTCTTCACGTAAACCGGTCAACCACTCTCCAAGATCATGTAGCGTTCATTTGTTCTATCCCTCGTAGCCGTTTTAATTAAATGCTAGACTCGTCAATTATCTTAGGAAATCCTATTTACAGAACTAAGGATTTACACACACTATTCATTTTCGCCGTAATACTTAAAACACATCATGGTCATGTCATCAAACTGCGATGTTGCGCCTACGAATTCTTCCACATTCTTCTTTACATTGGTAAGAAGCTTTTTGGCATCTGCCTCAGGTTCTATGTTGAGAGTATCAAGAAGCCTCTTTGTTCCATAAAGATCATTATCTGAATTAGTTGCTTCTATTACTCCATCCGTATAAACGAATATTGAATCACCGGGTTCAAGCCGGAATTCATGCTCTTCAAACTGTATATCAGGAAATGCCGCAACTGCCAGAGAATGCTTGTATTCCTTAAAGCTGTACTGCCCACCCTCATGCTTTATTGCGGGATGCTCATGTCCTGCATTGGACGCTATTCCCTTACCTGTGGATAGCTCAATGATACAGAGCCACACAGTTACAAACATATCCGAATCATTGCCCTCACAGAGCTGATGGTTTACATCATAAAGTATTTCGGAAGGAGACATTTTATCGCCCATCATACTTCTGTTCTTTATCAGGGTCTTTGCAATCACCATGAAAAGAGCAGCAGGTACGCCTTTTCCCGATACATCTGCCATAACCATGGCTATATGATCATCATCCAAAAGGAAAAAATCATAAAAGTCGCCGCCCACTTCCTTGGCAGGAGACATGGTGGCATAGATATCAAAGGCCTGCCTGTCCGGGAAAGGCGGGAAAATACTTGGCAGCATATCAGCCTGAATCCTGGTCGCTACGTTAAGCTCAGCTACGATTCGCTCCCTTTCTGCGGTAATATTCTTAATATCATCGATATAGTTTATGATCTCGCATTCCATATCGTGGACAGATTTCGCAAGATCCTCGATCTCGTCCGCAGTCTTTATGGTGGTAAGAGAATCATCTGCCTGTGCGCTGCCTTTAGCAAATTTCCCGACGCTGTCTCTTATCAGCATTATGGGATCAATAAAGTTTTTACGCATGACTATCCAGTTCAAGACGCAGAAAATCACAAGCAAAACAAGCGTAATAACCGTAATGTTAAAAACATATTTCAGAAGAGTGGATATGATCACATCCATATATGTATCAACAAATAAAAGAGCAACCACCTGTCCGGTACTGTCCTTAACAGGAAGACAGGTCGATGTGAGAAATCCGTATTTTTTGGATCTTCTAACAAGATAGCTTGATGGTCTCTCCCCCTCGGTATACGCAGTCCATATTTCTTCAAAGGATGCCGCGATTGGATCCGTATCTCCGATAAAGGTATCAGAATCGTAGACATATCTCATGGTCTTATCTTCATAAGGAACAGCTATATAGATAAAAGCAGCACCCGAATATTCTTCTATTCTTCGAAGGTACTCTTCTATCCACCGGTAATAATCATCCGCCTCCCAAGTTCTGGTATACTCGGCAATCTTGTCATGATCGATTTCATTCAGGATAATATTTGCCAGCACATATCCCCTGTCGTTATACATTTTCTCTATAGCCCTGTCAAAAATCCAAGTACCTGCTGCACAGGTAAGTGCTCCAAAGAAAAGCGTAAAAACCACGATTCCTGCGATGGCCTTTTTATTAATATTCCATTTGATTTTCATTACAAATTCGTCCCCTCAAAAGCTTTATAGATTTATAATATCAGACATTTCTAGATTTTGTAGCGACTTTTTATTGACATACTACGACAATCGTATTATATTTACTATGACAGTCGTAGTAACGATGGTCGTAGTAATACCAAATAGCAACATAAACCGTAACAATCGTGTTTCTAAAAAGGAATAGATCATGCAGGAAATCAGCAGTGATGTTATTCGAGGGTATAACGACACCATAATCTTATTTTTTCTGATAAAAGAACCATCCTATGGTTACGAAATATCCAAGAATATCAAAACTCTCTCCGACAACAAATATCTGATAAAGGAAACCACACTTTATTCTGCATTTACCAGACTTGAGAAGAACGGATACATATCTTCCTTCAGTCAGGAAGCAGAGAATGGCAAGCGAAGAACTTATTATCGGATAACGGATTCCGGGAAGAGTTATTACAAAGAAAAATGTGAAGAATGGCAATTGACCAAGGATGTAATCGAACGATTCATATCTGATGCACAATAGGGAAAGGGGTTCAAATATATGGAGACAATAAAAAATTATTTAGAGACAATGTTTACAAATTTTCCTGACACCATGGAGATAAGACGCGCGAAGTCAGAGCTTCTGTCTATGTCAGAGGATAAGTACAATGAACTTATAGCTTCAGGAATGCCTAAAAATGAGGTCGTAGGAACTATAATAAGCGAACTTGGAACTCCAGAGGAGCTGGCAGAAAGCCTTGGGTTCTTTAACTCACAGCAGAGAGAAACACCTGTGGAAATAGTAGAGACTAACACAGTTTACAGACGTCTTGTAACTCTCGATGAAGCGGCTGACTATGTCGGAGACTGTGCCCTGTCAAAAATGATTCTGGGACTTGGAATTCTCTTTTGCATAATCTCACCAGCAGGTCCTGTTCTTGGCGAGAGCTTCCGCTATATTTTTGGCAATAATGCTTTCTCTGAGATGCTTGGAGGACTTGGCGTAGGCTTCCTCTTCCTGTCTACAGCAATAGGTGTTGGCTTTATCATTCTCTCAGGCCACAAGATGAAGGAGTGGAAATTCCTCAAAAGAGAACTCTGCGCAGTGGATAGAGAAACCGAGAACTTTCTTAGAAACGAGCTTGAAAATGTCCGTCTTAGAAAATCATTTTCACTGGTTGTGGGAATTGGCCTTTGCATCATAAGCGTAGTGCCTGTAAGTATATTCGGATCTATGTCAGCTCCTCTGTTTTTCACAGCAGGTCTTGGCCCCGCTATGATCTTTAACCTTACGGGTCTTGGTGTTTACTTTATCATTACTTCAGGAAGTAAGTCACACGCTTACGAGCATCTGCTTTCACTTAACACAAGAATGGCAGCATAACTGAAGATCAGTTCTCTGAAAAAATATCGCATATCATTTGATTCACGCGGTTGCTGGATGCTACCCCCTGCTCTGTGAACAAATCCTCTGAGTCAGGGGTACATTCGCCGCAGACATCCACCGCAAGAATCCTGCCCCGGAACCTGCTATTCAGGTCATCCAGGGCTTTTTTTAATTCTTCTATAGTCATCTCGCCCTGATCCCAGTTAGTTGCAAGTTCGTCCCTTGAAATTACATCCTTATCTACTGAAATATAAACCCTTCTGTCAGGCGCTGTGCCGGCTGCAGAACCCTCAGTGCCATCATCTGACACTTCACTATTATCAGCAGTCCATGCATCCCAAAAGGCATCCATACCATGGACAAAGGTAACTCTCTTTTCATACTCCGGATGTTCTTCCTGCACTTCTTTTGTGAGCTTCTCATCAGTGCCTATGATATATACATTTCTAAGGCCCTCAATATCCTTAAGGGCATTCAACACCCAGCTTCCGCAGGATAAAATCTCCCCGTATGAAGTCCACTTCATATCAGGGTGGTGATCAAACATCACAAGGTCAAATTCAGGAAGCTTTTCCTTATCATTCATAACATCCATCAAAACCTTGGACATATAATGATAATTCCCCGAGTCGAAGAAGCGAATATATGGCAGCTTTTCAAGCTCTAAAAGCCTTTCCTTTATTTTTGCCCATGCAAAATCGTCACAGATACAATTAGTCCCTGTGACATCATTTAAACGCAAAAGAGAACGAGGGCTCCCTTCTGCATGAAAAGTAAATCCCTCGTTCTCATAGATTCCTGTGAAGTCAATTATCAGCATATCATATCTCTAAGATGTAACAATGCATCCTCTTTAATGATGCACTTACCTGTCTCCTCAACATGTGTCTGTTCTGCAGAATTCATCACGAGATCTTCTGCATATTCAAGTCCGCTTCTTCTAAGATCATATACTGTATTCTCATTGTCAGGCTCAAGCACAAAGGTCAGATAATAGGAATCATTCTCTTTGTAGAGCTTGGATGCCGTGATCGGCAGACTGAATGCAATCTTGGAAAAGCGTGCAGCAGAATTGATATCAGCAAATCTTGCCATGTAACGCTCAGTATTAACGATATGCTTCGCAATAGCCTCAATCTCGGGCTCCTGAACCTCATCCTGATCGTAAATCTGCTCGATAAGCTCAGATACCTGGCCTATCATCTCATTAAGGGCCTGCCCCTTCTCCATACCGGTCTTGCGCTTGATCGCATCGACTCTCTCCTGGGTCATCTCTCTGAGAATCGCCTCTGCTGAGCCGCGGATCCTGTCTGCAGACTTCTGGATATCTTCATTGGACATCTTAATTGCGAAAATGCGGACACTTCCATCCACCATCATGTTCTTGCTCATCATTAGAACTTCTGTCTCGGGATTAAATCCCAGCTGTTCACCAACTTCCCTGTTCAGCTGTGCCATAAACGGTACGGTTTTCTTCTCACCGTTCATGATTGCTTCAGGGGTGAGGCCGATTTCACGAAGTTCCGATGCAGCAATACTGCATTCAACTGTAGTATTGTTCATTTTAACGATTACCATATAGCCTCATCTCCTTCCTGCGTATAGCTAAAAAATGATATGCTAATGATTATATCCCCTTTTGTTAGCACTGTCTAGTACCGAGTGCTAATTGTCGCAATATTCACTTTTCCTATACTTATTGTACTATATATTTCGGTCTATGTCCCCTATTTTATTACACATTTTCTGAACGAATATTTATAAATATAAAACCCGAAATAAGGTTTTTTTGTTAAAAAAGATCTTATTCCGGGTTTATTATCATTGTTCAATTATGCAGGTTTTATCAGCGTTTCAGCTGTCTCAGCTCATCGAGAAGGGTGTCTGTTACAGTAATAACGCGACTGTTTGCCTGGAAACCACGCTGGGTGGTTATCATATCCGTAAACTCTGTGGACAGATCCACATTACTCATCTCCAGGGTTCCGGAGGTCATGTATCCGCCATCGTCAGTTACAAACATGAGCTGCGCATCGCCGGAGTTACCGGTTGCAGAATAGAGGTTTTCACCTTCCTTCGCAAGACCTGTCACATTGGCAAACTCTGCAACTACTATTTTTCCTGCAAATCTGGTCTGACCGTTGCTGTAATATCTGGTAATGGTGCCGTCCTGACCTATAGCAAAGCTCTTCATCATTCCTTCAGGATAGCCCTCGAAGTTACCTTCTATATCGCCTCTGTGGGTCTCAAGGCTTGAGCTTGTAGCTCCATTTAAAGGTGCATAATTGGTTGTGCCCGAAAAATCAATTGTAACGGTTCCTGCTGCCGCTGCGTCTCCCTGGAAGGTCACTTCAACCTGTCCGTTGGCTGCACCGTTTGCTGATACAAACTTACCTGTTGCAGGGTCATAATTAAGAGCAACGTTCATGTTTTCAGGAACACCGCCTTCTATACGATTGTGATTTTCATCATAAATTGCAGTGAGATTAGCCTGATATGTGGTATCGTTATCATCTCCCGCATTAGTAAACTGGAATCTGGCGGTATAAATCTTGCCGTCTGTTCCATAGAACTCAAGGTTCACTGTGCGACCATTTTCAGAAGCTAAAAGTGAATCTGTTCTGCTGATATTTCCTGTAACTCTTGCGTAGGTTGTAGCTTCGCCTGCAAGATTTATAAGATTTCCGTCATCATCAAGAGGAAGTACCTGTATTCTTCCGGTATTTGCGGCATCTCCGCCTTCCTGATTGATACCTCTTACATAATATCCGTTAGATCTTGTAACAAGATATCCGTTGGCATCTACGGAGAATGAACCGTCTCTTGTATAGTTCATCTGTCCGCTGGCATTCTCTACCATAAAGAAGGAATCGCCTGTGATACTTACATCCAGAGCATTGTCTGTAGTCTGGATTGATCCCTGTTTTCCTACATTTGTCATTATTGCGCCGGTTCTTACGCCAAGACCAACCTGTCTTGCGTTGGTTCCGCCTCTTACTGCTGAAGCGCCGTTTGCTCTTCTGCTTGTCTGATATAACAGATCGCCAAAGGTGGTCTGCTGGGATTTATAAGATGTAGTATTTACGTTAGCAACATTGTTACCTATTACGTCCATCTTCTGCTGATGTGTCTTAAGTCCTGCTACTCCTGACCATAATGATCTAACCATATACTCACCGCTTTCCATGAAAAAAGAATATAGTTTTACCTACATCTATATTATCGGTAAGCAGGTTTAGATACTTTAGTATAAAAAATAACTTCGTCCATAATTTTCCTATTATGAACGAAGTCCGTTATTAAAGTTCAAGTTCCTGTTTTTTCATGCTGACACGGGATCCGGGCTCAATGGAATATGTGATGAAAGCATTGGATCCTACCACGCTGTCGTGACCAATGACGGTCTCTCCGCCAAGTATTGAAGCTCCGGCATAGATCGTTACATTATCCTCGATTGTGGGATGTCTCTTGGCACCCTTAAGTGACTGTCCGCCCCTTGTGGAAAGAGCACCTATTGTAACACCCTGATAGATTTTTACGTGTTCTCCTATGATGGATGTCTCACCAACTACTATGCCTGTTCCATGGTCGATCATGAAGTATTTTCCTATGGTAGCACCGGGATGAATATCGATACCCGTCTTGGAATGAGCATACTCAGTCATGATCCTTGGAATAAGCGGAACCTCCAGAAGATAAAGCTCATGAGCCATTCTGTTGATGGTACTTGCAAGAAGTCCCGGATATGAAAGTATGATCTCCTCCTTGCTGTAAGCGGCAGGATCACCCTCGTAGGATGCCTGGAGATCTGTATCAACGAGCTCTCTGATATGTGGGATTTTCTTGAAAAATTCAAGGGTTATGCATCTTGCACCGCAGTTAAGAGTATCATCTGTTGCATGCTCATAGTCCTTCGCATGTCTGAAGGCTATGGCAACCTGCTTCTGAAGATTGTAGATGACGTCCTCGATAATGATACCCATTCTGTTGTTGTCGCTGTAGCTTCTGTAAACCTTATCCCTGTAATATCCGGGGAACAGAATGCGAAGAAGCTTATTTACAATATCGATTACCGCATCTCGGTCAGGCTGATTAAAAACATCAATCTGATCCACATCTCTGCCCTTTTTATAGTCATCCAGAATAAGACCAACTATGTTCTCTATTTCTTTTCTCAAATTCTGGTTTTCTTCAATATTCATGTCATCCTCCTGCCAGTAGCTTCTTAGCGAGTCTTAACCTTTATCACGTCTGATTTTTTGCCATATACATAGGTATCATGGGATATTCTGTATGGCACGATGTAATAATAGTACTTCTTTTTAGATGATAGCTTCTTATCAGTATACGTCAGTTTATCCTGTTTGCCGATACGTTTTATTCTTTTATATCCGGATTTTTTCTTTTCGGAACGGTATATCTCGTATCCCATAGCTCCGGTGGATCTTGTAAAAGCAAGTGTGATCTGCCTTTTCTTTGGCTCTGCTCCTATTATCTGAACCTTCGAAGGTGCGTAATCCTTGTACTTGACGATTATGGGTTTAAGAGCCTTTTTATAGTTATCAAGATCCTCTGATGCAATCTCCAGGTTAAGCTTAAGTGTGGCGCTCTGAGTCTTGGTGTAGTCAGAGTCCTCCGTTGTCTTGGCAAACTCCTGAACCCAGTAGTGAACACCGTTTACCTTAACGTGACCTATAGCGCAGACATTGTAGTCCTTACTAAGCATATTTCTGCGGTGGCCCTGGCCGATGTACTTGTTGTCATTTTCCTGAAAAGCCTTAAATGCTGCCTTTGCGGTCTTATAGCCATAGGCAATGTTCTCGCCCGCGGCGGTGTAAATATATCCTGCATCATCAAGAGCAGAGAAACAGCTGTTGCCATTTGGTCTTTCATGTGAAAAATTGATAGCAATCTCTGCAGCTCTTGTCATGGCAATCTTTTCAAGAGCATAGTCGTATGATAATCTGCCAAGCCCTGATATGTAGACCTTAGTGGTATTAGTGGCATTCCAAACCCAGGCGTCAGAGCCTCGCCTGAAATCATTTATCATGCCCAGCATTTCTCTGGCACTCTTTTGCTTATATGCCACCTTTACCTTGGCAAGAGTTATGTTCACTCTGGTAAAGGTCTTTGCCGCAGACTCCTTGGAAAGAATTGTTCCGTTATAGGCCTGAACCATGTATGTGTACAGACCGCCATCCTTCATGGTGTCCTTATCCTTATAGGAAAGTGTTCCCGCCGGAACTGTTGCGATCAGCGTCCATGGCTGTGAGGATTTTGTCCTTCTATATACGTTATAGCCCTCCGCATTTTCAGACTCTTTCCACCTAAGGACCATTCCGTCATATTTATTATCGCAACCCTTTATAACAGGCTGTGATACCTTTATTTCATTTTCCTGGGCGTGAACCACAAGGCTGCCCACATTTTTCTGAAAAATCACGCTGTTGCAATCAGAACAACAAATAGTGCCCAGCATGGCTGTCAGAATAACAGCTGATAAAAACCTTTTCTCTCCCCAACTCTTTTTCATATCGGCTCCTAGTATCGATAATTGTTCTTATTACTATATCATATTATAGGTCTTCTTGGAAAAAAGAGAAAATAGGATTTTCTACAAAAAAACCTTGAATTCCTAAGAATTCAAGGTTTTAGTAGTCGGAGTGGCGGGACTCGAACTCGCGGCCTCTACCTCCCTAAGATAGCGCGCTAACCTACTGCGCTACACCCCGGCGACAAATGGTATATTACCACGCCACGAGAACAAAAGCAACCATTAATTTTATTTTTTTTATTTTTTCTCAAAAATATTTCTTTTAATGTTAGAATAAAACTCATGAAAAACGAATCAAACACTACTAAACACTTAAATATTGGCATATATGCACACGTTGATGCCGGCAAGACAACTTTGTCCGAGGCGCTGCTTTTTACGTCAGGAGCCATTAGGAAATCAGGACGAGTTGATCATGGCGATACCTTCCTTGATACCCATTCTCTTGAAAGAAGCCGTGGCATCACCATTTTTTCAAAGCAGGCGGAGCTCACCTTACAGAATGGAACAAGTGTGACTCTCCTTGATACTCCGGGGCATGCTGATTTTACTGCTGAAACAGAGCGCACCATGAAGGTTCTGGACGTGGCTATACTGATAATCAGTGCTGCTGATGGCGTCACATCCCAGGTGTCACTTCTTTGGAGGCTTTTATCCCACTATCAGGTTCCTACCTTTATTTTTGTAAATAAAATGGACCAGACAGGTGCTGACAAAGCTCGCGTCTATGAGGATATCAGAAAAAGATTATCATCCCATGTGCTGGATTTTTCAGTTGATATCAGTTCAGAAGATTTTCAGGAGGAGCTGGCTCTTTGCGATGACGAGCTCCTTTCTGAATACCTTGAAAGCGGCCGCCACGTAACCGATGACGAAATATCCGCCCTTATCGCAGACAGAAAGCTTTTCCCCTGCGTATTTGGCTCTGCCCTTAAAATGGAGGGCGTAACGGAGCTTACAGAGCTAATTGAAAGGTATGCTACAGAACCTGAATACGGCGAAGAATTCGGTGCAAGAGTATATAAGATTTCAAGAGACAGCCTTGGTGCCAGAATCACCTGGATGAAAATTACCGGAGGCACCCTCCATCCAAGAGATATGATCTTCGATGAAAAGGTCGACCAGATAAGGGTGTATTCCGGCGAAAAATACGAGCTTTTAATGGAAGCAGGCGGTGGCAAAATCGTGGCAGTTACAGGCCTTTCTAAAACCCGTGCAGGTCAGGGACTTGGCAATCTCCTTGGAGAAACCGCAGAGCTTTTGCAGCCCATTCTTTCTACAACCATTATGCTGCCTGAGGATACCGATAAATTCACTGTTTACAATAATCTCCTCACACTTGCTGAAGAGGAGCCTCTTTTGTCTGTACACAAAAATGATCAAACAGGAGACATCTCCGTCCAGATAATGGGCGAGGTTCAGATGGAGGTGTTAAAGCATCTTTGCAAAGAACGCTTTGATATTGATATAGATTTTGGTCCCGAGACCATCGTCTATAAAGAGACCATAAGAACTGCTGTTGAAGGTGTGGGACATTTTGAGCCCCTTCGTCACTATGCAGAGGTTCATCTTCTGCTGTCTCCTGCTGAGCCGGGAAGCGGTCTTATTTTTGATACAGACTGCAAAACGGATCTCCTTGCAAGGAACTGGCAAAACCTTATTATTTCCAATCTTGAACAGCTTAAGATCAGGGGCGTTCTTACAGGCTCAGATATTACCGATATGCGCATAACCGTAATCGGCGGTCGTGCACACGATAAGCACACAGAGGGCGGAGACTTCAGAGAAGCTACTCTCCGTGCTGTACGTCAGGGACTTATGATGACAGACAGCATCCTTTTAGAGCCTGTATATGATTATGAAATCGAAGTACCGGGAGACTGCGTTGGAAGAGTACTTAGCGATATGAGCAGAATGAACGGCACCAGCAATCCTCCGGAGGTAAAAGAGGATGGATCTTCGGTTATTACAGGTACCGTTCCCGCATCAGAGCTTTCTGGATATTCTGCTTCGCTTATCTCCTTTACCCACGGCCAAGGCAGGATTTCTCTTAATCTTCGCGGCTATGAGCCCTGCCATAATGCTGAGGAGATCATTGAAGCTTTAGGCTACGATCCTGACAGAGATATTGAGCAGCCAACAGGCAGCGTATTTTGCTCCCACGGCGCAGGAACGCTCATCCCCTGGAATGAAGTAAGAAACCACATGCATGTGGATACAGGCTGGTCAGATGGAAATTCAGGCGTATCCGGCACACTTAACCTCAACTCTCCTGAGACAGATTTATCCCTCTTAGGCGATGAACTTAAGAGCTTTCGCTCATCCGATATTAAATATTCAGCGCAGGAGCTCTCCTACGAGGAAAGAGAGCGAAACTACAGCGCCACCATAAAGGAACTGGATCAGATTTTTGAAAGAACCTACGGCAAGGTTAAGCCTCGCTATGATGCCAAGGCAGATGAGGAGCGCAAGAGAAAAGCTGCAAATAAAGCTCCCGAGAAAAAATATAAAGCTAAAAACGAGTACACACCCGAGAACTCTTATCTTCTGGTGGATGGCTACAATATTATTTATGCCAATAATGAGCTTAGAAACCTGGCAGAGCATGACATTAAATCCGCCAGGGATAAACTGATGGATATTTTATCAAATTTTCAGGGCTACAGAAGGGAAAATGTGATCCTGGTGTTTGATGCATACAGAGTTCCCGGCGGCACAGAGCATGTGCTTAAATACCACAATTTGGATGTTGTTTTCACCAAGGAAGCTGAGACAGCCGATCAGTACATAGAAAGAACGGCTCATGAATACAGTAAAAAAAGTCGCGTAACAGTAGCGACTTCAGATGCAATAGAACAGGTAATTATTTACGGTGCAGGCGCTATCCGCATGTCCGCTAACGATTTCTGGCTTGAAATAGACAGAACCGAAGCGGAAATACGCGATAAGCTTTAACTCATATTATGAGTTGTGCTCTGCAAGATAATCGTTGAGAGCATCAGTGATCTCGTCACCATCGATGCCATGAACTGCACAAGCCTCTGCAAGAGACTCCATCTGTGAAGCAGGGCAATGGATACAACCCATTCCACACTCCATAAGGAACTGTGCTGCAAGAGGGTGCTTTGTGATGATCTCTCCAACGAGCATGCTTGAATTAATGATTTCCTGATTTGCTGTTTCGCTCATTTTGTCCTCCTATGTCAATAAAAACTATAAATTACATTTTATACACTCTATTTAAGTGTGATAGAATTTTAACCCGAAAAACATATAAATACAACCCCCGATAATCAAAAGTACTTATATCAAAAAACTATAATTACTGCATTAAAAATCTTTGTAAACGTAAAAAGAGACTACATTTTTAGTAGTCTCTTTATTCTATGCGTTCTTCACTTATTGTGGCTGATCCTATTGAATTGCTAAGCGAAGTTCAGTTCATAGCTGTTATGATTACCAAACGAAGGTTACTGCGTTTGCAACATCCTGGGATATGGTGTTGTCCTTAACCAGCTGCTTAAGCCAATTCTCAAGATCATCTGCCTTGTGGTTGGTCTCAACAAAGTGTATGCTCTTTCCATTAACATCTTTTGCAAGAAACAATTCGTACATATACATTAGCTTGTCCTCCGTTATATATCATTATTTGTTTCATGCTATCGGCCGTTTTGCATGTAATTTGTTTGTTCACTTTTATTATCGTGCCGATATTTAATTTACTTTAGAGGAAAAACAAATGTATTTAACTTTCATTTTGCCGCATAAATACTGAAAATTTTATGCATTTTATCTGATCAATTCCACCTCGTAGGTGACCTCAAATTTCTCAGAAGGATCCAGCTTTTTCCAGTTTTCAAGTACTCTTTCGATTACCATCTCACAGTACAAAGCCCCTGCTTCAAGAAGAATGAGCTCAACCTTGTTCTTTCCGCTTAGTGTTACAACGTCGCTGTTTCTAAGGGAATTGCAAAGGCTGTCATTAAATTTGGAAACAGCATCTCCAAGCTTTTTACTACCTTCCCCCGGAGATATTGTGAAAATGATCAGGCGGTTTTCTTTTTGATAATTCTGACCAACTCTTGTGAGGAATCTGTAAATGGTTTTAAACTCGTTAGCTGATACCTTATAGGCACCCTTGCCCATACTGCTCTCACCAAGGGTAAGCATCTCCTTCTCTATATCTGAAACAGGATTCTCTTTACCATCCTTATCCTTCTTGTCTTCAACATAAAGATTGTGCTTATGCTTTCCCTCCTTCTTAGCAGCTGCCAAAGCCTTGTCGGCCTTTCTGTAAAGCGTAAGAAAATCAGTGCCCTCGTCCGGAGCCATAACAGCACCTACAGACACACCAAGAGGAATATTCATATCCTCTCCCATGAACTCCTTAGCTGACTTAAGCAGCTCCTCGTTCATGAATCTTACTTTTCCTTCGATAATCTCTTCACTGCTGACATTCTGGCAAAAGGCAATAAATTCATCTCCACCCATTCTGCCTGCAATATCGTTATTTCTTACAGCCGCTCTTACAATCTCTGCAAAGCGGATAAGAATTTTATCACCCATGTTATGGCCATAGACATCGTTAACCTGCTTGAAATTGTCAATGTCTATCATCATAAGAGTGCCCTTTACTTCACGGCACATATCGCCAATCTCAAGCTGAGATGAAGACTTGTTGTAGAGACCTGTCATTGGATCTGTCTCTGTGGGAACCCTGTTGCCCCTTACCTTTTTGACTCTGGCAAAGACTTCTTCAACCTTATCCAGAAGGACATCAGCTCTAAATGGCTTTCTTATCAGATTGATGCTTTTTATATCAACACCCTTTATCTCTATCTCTTCATCCTCTGCAGCCGCTGTCATGAAAATAACAGGAATACGCTCTGCATACTGATGCTGCAAGGTGCTTTGAAGCTCGAATCCCGACATATCAGGCATTTGAAGATTAGAAACTATCATATCCGGTCTTTCTGCTTTATAGATACGAATAGCATCCTTTCCGGATTTTGCACAGAAAGTCTCATAATCCAAATCTAGAATGTGCTTGGTCATTCCAAGTGTAATCTTCTCATCATCAACAATAAGGATTTTTTTCATATTGAACCTCTTTGTGGGTTATCCCTCACCTGAAAATACAACAATCCGTTATATGCATCACTTCTAAGGCACACCTTGGCACCTTCTTACATTATACGAAATAAAATAAAAAAAAGCTTAAATATCCGAAGATTTTAAGCTTTTTTTATCTTTTATTTATTTGCTTGTAGTTGTAGGTGTAATCCTAAAGAAATGGCACAGTTTTCCTGTAAGCTTCTTATTCCTGAGCTTAACATGAGAGGTGTCGGAAAGGTTGGTGTAGCCTTCCGCAAAGCCAAGATTCCAGTCAGTCATTTTTTCATAGTTACTTATGTGGGTTCCGCACACACCGATACACAGATCGGTATAACCTGTCGGCACTGTGATCGAATAGGTCTTGGCGTAAGATACATAGTAGCTATATGTATTACTTCCTATCTTTGCTTTCTGAGGTTTGTATTTCTTCCATTCATTCTCTTCCTGAACAACAACCTCTTGATAGTTAAGGCCCTTCTCGCCGTCGGTTTGAACGCTCTTAAGATTTTCACCGGTCTTAAAATCCACGATGCAGATATCAACGTAATCTATGAACTCATTGCCCACGGTCTTACCGTTATTTATTCTTTTCATGAAGTGCTTGGCAACTTTTTTATTGATCTTACTTGGAATCTGAATCTGTATGGTGATCTTGTAGTTTCCACCGCCGGAACCACCGCCTCCGCCGCCACTCTTGCCACCGGTAGAAAACTTGGTGATCTTGGCATAAAGCTTTTGATATTTACCTGAGCCGGGAAGCTTGGTGTAAAAAGATGTCCAGTTTCCCTTTTTCAGATCCACCTTAACGCCGTGCCTTCTAAGATCATTGAAGGCTGCTTCTGATGATATTGGCATAGAAGAAAATGAAATCGAAAAGATAAGTGCAATTGCAAGAAGTACTCTGAGTATTCTCTTCATAATTATTTCCCCCATAAGACAATAGTTTCATTTATTATATCGGCAGATTCAAAAAATAAATTAGACAAAAGAATCTCAAACTTCCAATATCCCAACTCTCTAAAACATCAGACCTCCAATATCTCAGCAAGGATATCCTGTCTTCTGTCTCTTAGAAGCAAAAGCTTATTAAATTTGTAATATTCCTCAGAACCCTCATTCTGAATGAATTTCAGGCTATAGTGGCCTCCATCAAGTCTTGTAAGGAAAAGAACAAGCTCCTGCTCCTGACCATATACGCTTTCAAGGAAAACAAAAGCATTTTTAAGATGAGCCGATGTAACACCTGCTGCCTCTCTTCTCGCCTGCTCTCTTTTTGCAAACCATTCCTTAATGATCTTCTTGGCATCATCTCTGCTGCCTGCATCAGCGCCTGCAAGCTTACCGCGAAGCTCTGTAAGCGCCTTGGATGTCTGAATAAGTACTATCTCAGACTCTTTATCCATAAGATGCTCACCGGCCTTCATTGCAACTTCATTCTCAAGTTCGCTTGTTCTCTCAGAAAGCTTCTCTAAAATGGACTTACTCTCATCCCCTGCAATTTCTTTAATCTCACTCTGGAGCTTTTTCTGAATTCCAAGGTCTCTGTCATAGTCAGCAAATTCCTGAGTAAGTCTGTCCATAAGAAGATTAAGAATACTAAGCTTCTCATCAAAAGGAGCCTTCTTAAGCTTATCCTTCTCTGCAGGTATGGTTCCTTCAAGAATGTCAGCTATGTTATATACGTCCTCATATTTCCTATAGAGCGCATAATACATGGCAAAGTCGCGGGATATTTCAGGCTCCTGAAGATACTGCCTTGTCACATTCTCATCAATGTCTATGCCAAGCTTCTCGTAAGCTCTTATAAGCTGTGAGAGATCCTCCCAGCCTCTTGCGGTAACAAAACGCTTGCCGTCGATATCGCTTTTTATTCTATAGAAATTGTCCTTGTGGATATCAAGATAAGCTCTGATAGATCCATGAACTCCGGTAACATCTGCATATTCAAAGAAGGCATCAAGGTCCTCTTCAATGTCGATTCTCTTTACACGGTCCAGTGTTACTATATCGAAATCACGGACAGCCTTGTTGTACTGAGGCGGGTTACCTGCTGTTACGATAATGAAACCGTCCGGAACCTTGTGAGCACCGAAGGTCTTATACTGAAGAAACTGCAGCATGGTGGGAACAAGAGTCTCAGATACACAGTTTATCTCATCAAGGAAAAGAATACCTTCCTCAACACCTGTCTGGGCAATCCTATCATAAACAGATGCGATGATCTCACTCATGGTGTACTCGGTAACGGATACCTCTTTTCCTCCATACTCTTTCTTGGAAACAAAAGGAAGTCCGATGGCACTCTGTCTTGTGTGGTGCGTAATTGTATATGAAACAAGATTAACGGAAAGCTCCTCCGCAACCTGCTCCATAATGGCAGTCTTACCGATACCCGGAGGTCCTATGAGAAGTATGGGTCTCTGCTTCTGAATAGGAATCAGATAGTTCCCCATTTCATCCTTTTCTCTGTATGCTCTTATTGTGTTGATAATCTCTCTTTTGGCGTCTTTGATATTCATGTACTTTTCCTTTTTATCTCTATTTACATATAGAAGCTGGTAATTCTTCAGCCCTATTAAATATACAGCATTATTGCCCATTCAGGCATCTTATCGGAGCCGTTCTGTTTATCCTCAGGAAAAACAAAGGCTGTGTCATAGTCTGTAGGCTCTTCAGGATAATCCCCAAAGCCGTCTGTAAAATACATCAAACCTCGGAGATTCTTTAGCTGTCCCTTTTTCCTAAGGTCCCTTACATATTCAAATACTGGTCTGAAATCTGTTCCATATCCTCCGGAAACCTCGAAATGCTCGGCATAATGCTCCATCTCCTCCGGCTTATGGATCACGATGTCCTTCTGAATCCTGTTGTCGCACTCTATAATATGAACATGTATCTCTCTGAAAAAGTTATCACTGTTTCTCAGGATTCCCGCAGTTTCATTAAGGAAGGTCTGCACCAGCTCATCTGAGCAGGAAGCTGAAGTATCTATGGCTATAACAAATTCATCCACCTTATGGGTCTCGATGTATTCATTCTCCTCTAAGAGAGGCATGTTGCCATATAACTCCATACCGTAATTATAAAGCCCATAATCGAAGCTGTCGGGATCTATTCGAATCTCTTCTCTAACCACCGCTATCTGCTTAAGGAATTCGGTATAGTAGACCTTCTCAGCAGTCTCTGCCCTCAGATAAAATGAAAGACCTCCGCTCTCGCTGCTCTTATCATCACCGATACTGGCAAGATCACTCTTTATGCGCTTAGCAGTATTCTTCCAGAATTCTTCGAGTTCCTGTTTATTGGCTTTCCTCATGCGAAGCTGCATTTGCATATCGATGTCGGGCTTATCCTTACTGTCACTGTCATTCTCTTTGTCTTCAAGCCTGTCCCAAAATCCGTGATCGTCTAATTTAAACTCACGGCAAAGCCTGTCGAATTCCCGCTCCTCCAGTGCTGTCTCGGGATTTGCCTCAAGCTCCTCAAGATATCTGCATATTCTCTCAGCTGTAAGGACCTGAACATCACTTTTTAGTCTGTCGTACCATCTGTCACGAAGGTCTGAACTTACTCTGTAGATGCACCGGTAATCCATTGAATCCAGAATGTTCTCAACAGCCATATCGCAGGCCAGATTCCACAACTCCTCGTTATCAAACTCATAGCTTCTGTACATGTGTCTGAACATACAATGAAGAAGCATGTGAAGATATGTCCTGTTCAACTTGGAGGGTTCCTCCACAAAGGTCCTTCTCACATAGTCAGGATTATAGAGTACGCTCTCTGCATCCGTTCCTACAGTGGTTGTGGACAGCTCCGCTCTTTGCTCAAGTACAGACAAAGCAGGTGCCATGAACTTCATATCAAGCAAAAGTTCTGTCTTAACTGCGCTCCATATTTTATTTCCAATTGTTTCAAGTTCTGCTTTTTTCATATATCCAGCTCTAAAAAGTTATCCTGCTTCTCGCTGCCGCTCTGATACTCCATAAGCATGCTGACAAGCTCTGTTCTGTCAAGCTCTGCGGCCTCTGCGATTATGGCAGAAGTATCGCCTTCCGGTATCAGCTTCTCTTTAATATAATAGCTGACCTGATCGGTCACAAGTCCGCTAAGTTCTGAGTTAGTATCTGATATACTCTTACCCTTAGTACCAAGGGATCTTATGGACCTCACAAGATTCTTTTTGGCATTTTCATAAAGCCAATCCCTATACTGAGTCTTAGCATCCTCTGACAACTCATAAGGGAATTGCAAACGTGACACAGCTATCATCTCGGCGGTGACACTGTCGTCAGCAGACACCTTTGTAAAGAAACTGTCGTACTCCCTAAAGTTGATATTGTCCGCCTTAACACACTCGCGGTAGGCGTATCCAGTACCCTCAATGGCAAACTGAATGGTCCTTGCCATGGTGTTCTCCACAAAGTCGTAGTTAAACCCCGGGAAAACAAGAACAGCTTCGCCACCCGAAAGATGCAATCTGAATCTAAGCCTTCTGTCATTATCTTCAAGAATTCTTCTGACCACGTAATAATTCTCATGCTCAAAAGTTACATCTATCTCTTCAAGGCTCTCGCATTGCCTGGTGCTACCATCAAGATATTCACTGACTGAATCTGTCAGCTGTATTCTCCTTAGCCTTCCACAGTTATGAAAAGCAAAGCCAAGGATAGTATGAATGGAAGAAGGTATAATAACCTCCTCTAAATCCTTCCTTGAAGAAAATGCATGGTTACCAATGATTTTCACAGGGAGACTTATTGCTGCTCCCACATTATTCCCCCGCACTTCCTCCGCAGATACTTCGCCATTTACTATCGATTCCGGCACTTCAATTAGGTCCGGTATCACCAGCTGTCTGCAGGGCTCATCCAGTCCCTTTAACACTATATATTTTGCCTGAGAGTCATTCCTCTCACATTCTACTTCATACTTAAATTTCATTCTATCGGTCCGCAAACTGAATCTACATATTCAGCTATATCATTAAAATCTATCTGCAACTTACCTTCATATACACCTATAGGTATATTATCATCAAATCCGTATATGGTGATGTCATCATCATCATTCTCATCAAAGCTATAGACTATTACGTTCTTTTTCCTGGGATCTACAAGCCAGAATTCCTTAACTCCGGCGTATTTATACTTCTTGGCCTTGATGAACCTGTCCTTCCTTGATGTGGACGGCGAAATAATCTCCGTCACAAAATCGGGATTACCATAAATTCTTTTCTCTGTAACCTTATCCGGATCACAGACTATGAAAACATCCGGCTGAAGTATCGTCTTATCATCCTTATCCAGCTGAACATCTGCCGGTGCCATAAAAGGAATGCACCTGCCCTTATTCCCTCTGATAAAATTACGAATCTGTGCATACAGCTCGCCTATTATCAGCTGATGTCTCATGGTTGGCGACTCCATATAGAAAAAATATCCATCTATAAGTTCTACCCGAACATCATCAGGAAGCGCTTCGTAATCCTCAAGACTATATTCGCCCTGCCTCTTCCCATTAAAATGCTCCAAATCCACCTTCTTACCACTGCCAAATATAAACGCCGGTTCCTCGCTAAGTATACCGCCTCGTCCTTCGTCCGATTTGGAAAACTGAGGTGATACGCCGCTTACAGAAGGCGCCAGCACCCCCTGAAGCATAACAAGAGTGTCGTGTCTGGGGGATTTAGTCTCTCCGTTAAATATCTTCTGAATAGTACCAAGAGGCACTCCTGACTTCTCGGATAGCTGTTTATATGAATAGCCAAGCTCACGCTTTCTCTCTCTCATCTCATCTATGGTCATCTCAGTTACCTCCATCTGAACTCACAAAACTACCCGCGAATTATTAGCCAGCGGTTATATTTCGGGTGATCTGTATGATAGCATAAAAATAACCGAATTACAACCTTTTATTTAAAACGGTTATAATTCGGTTATGCATCCATTTTATTGGATTTTATGCTCAAATATGGCACATTGTCAGTCGGTTATTATGTCAGCCATAAAGAGCCTATCCGGAAAGTTCCGGTAATAGGTGAATTAGGAAAGTACCATAGCGTCGTTTACTTCATCATTTCCTGCTTCTTCAAACTTCTGAAGAAGATCGGCAACCTTGAGGTTCTTCTTTTCTTCGCCTGATACATCATAGATGATCTTACCTTCGCTCATCATGATAAGTCTGTTGCCGTGAGCGATGGCATCCTTCATGTTGTGAGTAACCATAAGGGCAGTAAGATTATGCTCCTTAATGATATTCTCTGAAATCTCAAGAACCTTCTTGGCTGTCTTGGGATCAAGAGCAGCTGTGTGCTCATCCAAAAGTAAAAGATCAGGCTTTTTAAGAGACGCCATAAGAAGTGTTACGGCCTGTCTCTGTCCACCTGAGAGAAGACCAACCTTACTTGTAAGTCTGTCCTCAAGTCCAAGGTCAAGAGATTTTAAAAGCTCCTTGTACTGAGCTCTCTCGCTATTATTGATACCGCTCTTTAAGCCTCTGCTCTGTCCACGTCTTGCAGCCAGGGCAAGATTTTCCTCAATCTGCATTGTAGCAGCAGTTCCCATCATGGGATCCTGGAAAACACGACCGATATACTTTGCTCTCTTGTATTCAGGAAGCTTTGTGATGTCGTGTCCGTTAAGTACGATGGAGCCCTCATCGATGGGCCATACGCCTGCAACAGCGTTAAGAATTGTTGATTTTCCTGCACCGTTACCACCGATAACAGTTACGAAATCTCCATCATTAAGAGTAAGGTTTACACCGTTAAGAGCGACTCTTTCGTTAATTGTACCTTTATTGAAAATTTTTACTAAGTTCTTAATCTCTAACATATCTTATCCGCTCCTTATCTCTGCTTGACCTTGATTCCAAGATATCCCTGAATAGCAGGAATTCCAAGGAATACAGCAACAAGTACCGCACTGAGAAGCTTAAGGTATGTTGAAGGAAGACCAAGCTGAAGTACTACGGCGATTACGATATAGTAGATGATGGCACCTACAACGGAAACGCCCATACGTACTGCAAAGTTGTGTCTTGATCCGAAAATAACCTCACCGATAATAACAGCTGCCAGACCGATTACGATAGCACCACGACCTGCATTGACATCGGCATTACCCTGATACTGTGCATAGAGACCGCCTGCAAAAGCAGTAAGTCCGTTACTTACAATAAGTCCGATTCTGATACATCTTCCTGTGTTGATACCCTGGGCTCTTGCCATGTTCTGGTTACAACCTGTTGCACGAATGGCAGATCCGATCTCACTTCCAAAGAACATATAAAGAAAGAAAATAATGATTCCTACAATGATTACGCTCATGAGAATTGAGTAGTTGATGAATCTGAGACTTACAATAAGCGCATACTGGTCAACGCTGATAGCCTGGTTTGATTTTCCCATGATAGCCAGGTTAACTGAGTAAAGGCCCAGCTGTGTAAGGATACCTGACAAGATGGGAGGTATTCTGAGCATTGTGTGCAGAAGACCTGTAACATAGCCTGCCACCATTCCTGCAAGGAATGAGCAAAGAAGTGACACATATACGTTGTGGCCTGAGAGCATCATCATTACGCATGTTGCTCCGCCTGTGCAGAATGAACCGTCAACTGTCATATCCGCATAATCAAGGACTTTAAAAGTAAGAAAAACACTGATAGCCAGAATTCCCCAAATAAGTCCCTGTGCCACGGAACCCGGCAGTGCATGTAGTAGTGAAACCATAACCTAACTCCTTAATATAGAATTTCGCTTGCGAAATTCACGCGCGCGAGTGATGCTGCGAAGCAGCAAATTACCTTGTCACGAGCTGCGCATCCCCGCGGAGCGCTTATTTGCTAAAGGCAAATAAGAAGGTGCCCGCGACTTTGAGCACCTTCACTCTTTCAAAGAATTATCTTTTCATGTAAGACTGCTTACTCACCCATCTCGATTGCTACAAGACCCTCAAGAAGGCTCTCGTCAAACTCGATAGCTGCTGCTGTCTCAGGGTTGTATTCGTTTGTGATACCCTCTGAAACATACTCGATAGGCATCTCTGCGGGGTTCTTGCCATTTACAAGAATCTCGTAAGCCTGCTTACCTGCTGTTACGCCAAGATCGTAGTAGCTGATTGAAAGTGTAGCAAGACCGCCGTTCTTACACATGTTCTCCTCACCACAGATGATGGGAAGCTTTGCAGGCCATGCTGCGTTCTTTACGATTGACATGTTATCAGCGATTGTGTTGTCTGTAGGAATGTAGAGGCAGTCGCTGTTAGCAATAGCGTTTGTTACAACTGACTGGATCTCATTTGAATCAGCAACTGTGTACTCCTTGTAGCTGATTCCTGCAGCATCAAGTGCAGCTGCTGCAAGGTCTACCTGGAACTTGGAGTTTGCTTCTGATGAGCAGTAAAGGATACCAACCTGCTTAGCATCGGGAACGAGCTTCTGAAGAAGTGCGATCTGCTCATCAACGGGAGCAAGGTCAGAAGCACCTGTTACGTTTGTTCCGGGTGCGTTATTGTCATTGATAACACCGGCAGACTTGTAATCTGTGATTGATGTTCCAACTACCGGGATATCACCTGTAGCTGCTGCAACTGCCTGAAGTGCAGGAGTAGCATTAGCCATGATAAGGTCATCCTTGTCATTTACGAATTTGGTTGCGATGGTAGCGCAGTTAGCCTGCTCACCCTGTGCGTTCTGATAGTCGAACTCTACTGAATATCCATCAGCCTCAAGTGCTGCCTGAAGGCCTTCTTCAAAGCCCTTTGTTGCGGCATCAAGTGCAGGATGCTCAACGAGCTGGATTACACCTACGTGGAATGTTTTGCCTGCTTCAGCCTGTGCTGCATCGTCTGTGCTCTCTTCTGTAGTTTCAGCAGCTTCCTCAGTGCTCTCTTCTGCAGCAGCTGTCTCTGTAGCTGCCTCTGTCTGAGTCTCCTCAGTAGCTGTAGTGTTGCCACCTGCTGTGCGGGCACAACCTGCAAGGCTGAAAATCATTGCGCCGCTAAGAACTGCGGCAAGAATCTTCTTTTTCATATCTGTCCTCCTCGTCTTATGATACATGCAAAAGCCAGCAGTAATGCGGCTTCACATAGCATGTTCAACTAAAATGTTTTTCTTTGACACTTTAAACCGTCAAAGTGAATATTTATTATAATATCTCAAACATTTGATTTGGTCAATAAAAAAGCAGCGATTTTTATCACTGCTTTTTAGAAAATCTTATTTCTGGTTTTCTCAAATCCTTCTGTAAGTTCTGAAGGTATAAGTTGTATCAAAATATGCCTGCTCATCGCTCTCTTCTGCAAGTTCCCACTCAGGATCCTCATCGAGATTTGTGAAGAAGCGATCTGCCTCAAAAGTACGATCAATCTTAGTCACAATGCAGGTATCGCACATGGGAAGAAGCTGCTCGTAAACATTGGCTCCGCCTATGCAATATACGATGTCTGTATCATACTCTGCGATAGCATCCTTAAGTTCATCCAGATTGTGAACAACGGTGGCATTTTTTACCACATAATCAGGATTGGTTGAAAGGATGATGTTTTTCCTGCCTTCAAGGGGCTGCTGTCCGGGAAAAGTCTCAAGAGTCTTCCTTCCATATACAAGAACCTTACCCATGGTCTCTGCCCTGAAATTCTTCATATCATTGGGAATTCTGATAAGAAGCTGTCCTTTGTTGCCGATTCCCCAATGCTCATCTGCTGATAAAATAATTTTCATGTAATCCTCCGGGTTATTATTCTGGCTTTTATTTTGATGATACTCAGAATTGCTGCGCTGTTCCAGCTCCCGCAATTCTACCAACATCATATCGCTATCGGAATATCTTTTATCTGATCTCCTGCTACCTCGTAGTTCTCAAGAGATACGTCATTCCTTGTGAATTCATAAAAATCATGAACATCAGGGTTAAGCCTGAAGGTAGGTGCCGGCTTAGGTGTACGGCTAATAAGCTCTTTTATGAGATCCACGTGTCTGTCATAGATATGTGCATCTGCAATAACATGAACAAGCTCTCCCACATTCATATCGCATACCTGTGCAAGCATGTGAACAAGCACAGAATACTGAACAACATTCCAGTTATTTGCGGCAAGAACATCCTGTGAGCGCTGGTTAAGAACAGCATTAAGTGTGAGTCTGTCCTCCCCCTTTTTCTGTGTCACATTGAAGGTCATGCTGTAGGCACAAGGATACAGGTTCATCTCTGAAAGATCCTGGTGTACATACATGTTAGTCATGATTCGTCTGCTGAAGGGATTATTCTTAAGGTCATAGATAACTCTGTCAACCTGGTCAAACATGCCTTCTTTATACTGATGCTTAATGCTCATCTGATAGCCGTAGGCTTTTCCGATGGAGCCTGTCTCATCAGCCCACTCATCCCAAACGTGGCTGTGAAGATCATGAATGTTGTTGGACTTCTGCTGCCATATCCACAACATCTCATCCGTTGCACTCTTAAGAGCAGTTTTCCTAAGGGTCATAATAGGAAACTCTTCTGCCAGGTTATAGCGATTAACTACGCCAAACTTTTTGATAGTATATGCAGGTGTTCCATCCTCCCAATGGGGACGAACCTTCTCTCCCTCGGTACTTGTACCGTTTTCAAGGATATCCTTGCACATATTTATGAAAATCTCATCAGCTTTACTCATGCCTCTCCTCCGGGTAAAACACCATCGCGTCTAAAAGAAAACTTAACCTACTGAATACTTCGCACCGGATACAGTCTTCTTTTTAAGAAGCTTCTTATACTTCTTGTTAAGAGTCTTGTTGGGGCTCTTAAACTTAACCTTCTTGTTTACTCTTTTGAAAGCACCACTTCCGACTTTCTTAAGATTCGTTGCTTTGATAGTTACGGTCTTAAGATTAGGACAATTATCAAATGCATTTGATCCGATAGAAGTTACGTTAGCTCCGATCTCAACGGATGTAACTGTCTTATTGCCGGCAAATGCCTTGTTGGAAATAGCTGTAACCTTATAGCTTGTACCATTGATCTTTACATTTGATCCGATCGTTACCTTCTTGGTAGCCTTGTTCTTATTTGCAAAACCAAGAACTGTAACAGTACCTGTTCCGTCACCCTTAACATTGGTAATCTTGTACTTGAGACCTGAAACATCTGACTTTGTTGCCTTTTTTACAACCGATGTCTTATATGCACCGGTATAGACACATTTTGTAACTTTGAAATCATAATCGAATTCAGAGTGATACTCTTGAAGGCATCCCAGCTTTATTGTTACTTCCTTAGCGGGATAGCCAAGAGCGACCAGATCTGCATCGTTTGCAGGAAGAGAATACTCTTTTGCTCCACCGTTTCCGATATATTTTGCTCTGGAACCATTAGCGGAGAACAGTCCTACCTGGAAACCGTCAAATGATCTAAGTGAATTGTACTTATTTGCATACTGTACATTATCCCAGGTGAGCTTAAGAGCACTGCCTGTATTCTTCACATTGAAGTTATCTGCAGGTCTGAATGCCACAAATCTCATCTTAAGTTTATTTTCCATTTCTAATTTCTTAGTAGCATCGCCATCATTGGTATTTACTCTGATGTAGTACCACTCACTCTTTGCAAGTCCGCTTAAAGGAAGCACGATATCAACAGTATTACCAAATGTCTCTTTTTTGCACTGAGTACCCGGACCACCTGTCGAAGTACCGTCGACAACATTGCCATAATTATCCATAACCTGAACAGTAACCTGGCTATATGTGCTTGAACTATTAACCATGGATTCAAAACTCAGAAGATGAATACCCTCCTGACTGTCGGCCTTAAACTTATAGTAATATTCCCTGGTCTCGCTGACTTCCTTTTCAACATACTCCTCCTGATTAGTCATAGTAGTAGCATGTGCCTGATCTCGACCTCCCTCAATCAGTTCTGCTTTGGCACTTAAAGGCATTGCACAGATCATAGCTGCGCATGCAAGAGCCATAATTATTCCTTTTCTCATACACTTGTCTCCTATCATAATGAACTCAGTTCCCTGCATTCATTATATAATCCCCATTTAGATTATTACGCAAAACGCAAAGAACCTAAAACCATCATTTAGTTTACCATATATAGAGCCAAAATGTTAGTACTAAAACGTTTAACCCCTAAATGTAGTGAACATTAATAAGCCCCATTGTCCAATGACAATGAGGCTTAATTTCTCAGGTTCTACATACAGATCATTCCCATTTATCGCAAAGTGCAATTATCTGATCAGCGAACTTTGCTTTATCTTTATTGGTCATGCCTTCGCTTCTTGCAATGATTGCAGTAAGCCTAGCACCTGCTGCCTTAAGTCTTGTAAATACATCAGATACAAGCTTCGTGGATTTCTTGACAGCTTCCTTGGGAATACCTTCCTTAATTATCTGACCTGAGATAAGGTCAAACTCTGTTCCGCTATAGGGTGCGTAGGAACTGTATCCGTATTCATCCCTAAGGCAATTGGCAAATGATGTACAAACTCCGTCTTCACCATGAACTATGAATACTTTTTTCGGTCTTTCCTTAAAACCCTGTAACCAGTCGATCAGACCGTTCTTGTCGGCATGTCCTGAAAGTCCGGTAAGTTTACAGATCTCTGCGCGCACATCCACAGTCTCGCCAAAGAGCCTTACCTCTTCTGCGCCGTCAATTATGGCACGGCCCGTAGTTCCAACTGACTGATATCCCACGAAAAGGATGGTGGATTCTTCTCTCCACAGATTGTGCTTAAGATGATGTCTTATACGTCCTGCCTCACACATGCCTGATGCAGAGATGATAACCTTGGGTGTATCCTCTTCATTTATAGCCCTTGATTCCTCTGTTGTAATCGCAAGATTCAGCCCGGGGAAGGAAATGGGATTGATGTGATTTTTCACAAGCTCCATGGCTTCTTCATCGTAGCATTCCATGGCATGATCCGTGAAAACCTCTGTAGCTTCAACAGCCATGGGCGAATCCACGTAAACAGGGAAATCATCTACCGCAGTAACAAGGTGCTCCTTTTTTATGGTCCTTAGGAAGTACAGCATCTCCTGAGTTCTGCCAACTGCAAATGACGGAATTACCACATTTCCGCCTCTTGCAAAGGTTCTGTTCAAAATCTCAGTGAGCTCTTTTACATAATCCGGCCGCTCTTCCCCATGATATCTGTCACCATAGGTTGACTCCATAACCACATAGTCAGCGCTTGTGGTGAGCGCAGGGTCCTTGATAATGGGCTGATCGTAATTACCGATATCCCCTGAAAATACTATCTTTTTATCTACGTTCTTTTCATTGAGCCACACTTCTATGCTGGCAGAACCAAGCAGATGCCCGATGTCTGTGAACCTGATCTGAACACCTTCACATATATCGATCTTAGTACCATAATCGCAGGCCACAATATGGCGCAGAGTATTATCCGCATCTTCCATTGAATAAAGCGGCTCTATCTGCTTGATGTCCTTATTTCTTTTTCCTTTACGGCTTCTCCACTCAGCCTCCTGCATCTGAATATGCGCACAGTCTCTTAGCATTATGCTGCAAAGATCGGCGGTTGGTCTTGTCATAAATATTTTCCCGCGAAAACCTCTGGCATAGAGAAGCGGCAAATTGCCCGAATGGTCTATGTGGGCATGGGTCAAAAAAACATAATCGATCTGGGCCTCATTGACCGGTAGATCGACATGCTCAAAAGATATTCTTCCCTGCTCCATTCCGTAGTCAACCAGAATGTGTTTTCCGCAGGCCTCAATGTAGTGGCAGCTTCCTGTAACTTCATGATCTGCACCAATGAATCCAAGTTTCATAGGCACCTCCTTCTAGCTTAGCAGATTACTCTGTTTCGTCCGCTTTCTTTTGCTTGATACAGCTTCCTGTCAGCATCCTGCAACAGCTTTTCCAAATCCATTCCGGTGGAATAGCTGGCCGAACCGATTGAAACCGTAACCGGTATCGTTTGCCCCCTGAAAACAAATTCATGCTCTTCTATAATGCGGCATATTCCTCCAATAGCCATGCAAAACGAAGGATAAGTATATTCTTCGGGATTTATCAGAATAAATTCCTCGCCGCCCCATCTGCCAACGATCATGCCTTGATCCATGGCGGGTTTTAATATCTTTGAAAGCTCTTTTAATACAAAATCCCCGGCAAGATGTCCGTATGTATCATTAACATTTTTGAAAAAGTCCACATCCATTATGGCGATGCTAAGAGGGAATTTCCTCTCCGACTGAACTTTTATCTCATTTTCAAGAACCCGCTGGGTACGTTGTCTGTTATAAAAACCGGTCATCTGGTCATAGTCCGCTTTTTTCATAAGAGCTTCATTTCTGCGTCCCACGCGGCTGGTGTACATTCGCGTATAGACCATAACCGAGAAGAAACCGATTATTGAGTTCAGACAATAGATAACTCTCTGTGCCATCTGCGAGGGATGGAAATGCTTTGGGAATATGTCTTTCCACGTAAGTACAACCAGCGCAATATATGTGAGCACAAGGAGAACCGCATAAATCTGGCTTCCTTTTCTCTCTTTTTCCTGAAGTATTGGTGAAACAAAGGGAACAAATATGGCGCAGAAAAGCCCGAAGAGCCACTGATAGAAGCCGCACTCTCCGCCCATGAAAATCGTCGCGCAAACCGCATGGACATAAACCTCCCACAGGCATATCCACGCTGCAACAAGCACATTACCTTTTCTGACAAAGTAATTTGCGATAGCATAAGTAAGCATGCTGAAGATATTTATGATCACCATGGGGTTATTTTTGAAGCCTATATAACATAATTCAAGCACAAAATGTATCCAAAAGAAGTTAATGACTATGCTGTTTACCACAAGCACATCCTGAAAATCGCCACTTACTTCATCCTTGTACACGCGCCTGATTTTGTTTTTCGTAATCTCGGATTTCGTCATGAAATCATCTCCTACTATATACATTAATTTTAATTCCATGTAACAGTGGATGCAAATTAAGAAAATATAAAAAGGCTTAACAATTGGGGTTGTTAAGCCTAAATTTTGCTTGTTTTGAATAGATGTAATTAGAAAAGTGTCCGATATCATCTGTCTGAAGATTTGCTATTAGCCGTTCTGCGATAGGCGATAAATCTGCTCCGACTATAGCTTGCGATCGGATGCCATAAGGATACAATTTCCGCCGCCGGGACATCTGACAATTCTTGTGTGTGCGAAAATGGTCTTGAGGCTCTCGTTTGTCATGTGCGTTTCCATGGAAATGACATCATGAGCCTCGTTAATAAGATTGAGCGCATAGATGCCGTTTGGTCTTAGCATAGAATAGACCTGCCTTAACGCGTCCCTTGATAAAATTGCCTTCGAAGCAGCGCTTCCTGTATAAGCATCAAAAATAACAAGATCATAAGCCGCATAATTACTGTTTTGCCTGATAAACTCAAGGCCGTCCTGAATCTTTATGGTGAGCCTTTTGTCATTCGTATCCAGGGCAAAATACTTCTTTGCCAGATTCACATATCCGGCATCAACCTCGACTACCGTCATGGTCCGCTCCGGATGATCTTTTAGGAATATCTTTGGAAATACAAAGCCGCCTCCGCCTATCAGCAGAGCGTTGTTCAATCCTTTGTGGTGCTCTGTCATAAGCTTCAGCGTCCGCATGTACTTAAACAGCGGATCCTTATCACCATGCTCATCCAAATACATCCCGGATTCCCTCACGCCGTCATAGAGCAAAAGCCTCACCGCTCTTCCATCTTCAATTGTATCTCGTATCTCTATGTGCCTGTCCTTCGACCTGAACCTGGTCCTGGGAAACAGGAACAACATGAATTGTTCAAACAGAGTCATTCTATGCTCCTATGATGTATTGGAATGGTGTGCGTATCTGGTGTTGTTTCCATGATGACATATTTGATTGTAATTTCCAAGGCGGCCTCCAAAACGATATTACGATGGTTCTAGCATAGGCCTGTCTGCTGCTTTTTCAATTTTTCAAATTCCAGCATGTCAGAGAATACTCACACTGTTATGATGATTCATTCCCTATGGCACGTAATGATAGTATAACTACTTGCATTGACTGTAATTACGCACCCATCGATGTGAACGTACCAGTTTTTGCCCTGTCTTTCTATAACTGCGTTTGCATCAAGGATTTTCTCCCTACACCACGCAACTACATCACTATCTCCAAGCCCAAGGTTCCTCCTGATCCTGTCCACTCCCATTTCAGTTGTATGTACTCTATCAATATTTGCTATCAGTATATTCTCCATAACCGGTCTCCCTTTATCTAAGTCAGACAATTCCGAAATAGACTCAAAAATAAGCCTAAATAAAATTGACGAGCAGCCCACCCATAGAGTATATTATAACAGTTAGCAGAAGTGATGGAATTGGCAGACATGCAGGATTTAGGTTCCTGTGCCGCAAGGCGTGAGGGTTCAAGTCCCTTCTTCTGCATTTTATTTTGTCAGTATTTATAGAGTGTTATGGAAGTACCGAAACACTAGATAGATACTGATTTTTCTTTTCTTTCACTTGTTTTATTGAGAGTTATTATTTACCACCGAAAAGCACCTTAAAACATAGTTAATGTAGTCAGAAATGTAGTAAAAAAGATACGGCGTGTGGGTTCAATCTCCTCTCCGCTTCGGTCGGCGCAAAGCCGACGTTCCCCGAACGTCGTGCGCCCCATCTTCTGCATTAATTAATATCAGTGTTTGTGTAGTATTATAGATGTATAAATACTATATGAATACTGATTTTTTTAATCCCATTTTACATTTGCGTTGTTGTAAAAACGAATACTTGGAGACAGGTATATAAGATAGAAATATACATAAAAATTATATATCTTTTTGTAAGCGACTGAGCGAGACAGGTATATAAGGATAGAAATATGATGCACTTTTATATACTTTTTTCTGTGCTTTATGGTCAAGTCCTTTATTGTGTGTAAATTACCTTTAGGTATCCAATTGTCAGGCCGCTAAAAGTCGTTGCTGTTCCTTTGCAATCTCTATCAGTTTCGCTGACGAGTTGTTCAGCTCATCAAAGTCTTTTCTGGTGAGTGATATCTTATTCTGAGCCATATACATGTCATTTTGCTCAAGTAAGACACTTCCCATGATTCTGATAATGGATTGTACATTTGGAAATACACCGATCACATTTGACCTGCGTTTTATTTCCTTGTTGAGCCGTTCCAGATAGTTTGTAGTTCTATAGAAACGTCTCATACGCTCAGGG
>NZ_AUJJ01000032.1:0-31545 GCF_000424165.1 Butyrivibrio sp. AE3006
CCCGCCGTGGAAACTGCTGGGATAACGCCCCGCAGGAGAGCTTCTTCGGTCACATGAAGGATCACATCATGGACAAGATAGCTGCCGCTGAATCCTTTGACGATGCCAAGGCAATCATTGATGACTACATGGACTTCTACAACAATGACAACGGCATCTGGGAACTTGCAAAGCTTACTCCCAACGAGTTTTACAAATACTGTTTAACAGGTATATACCCTTTACCAAAGTACAATCAGGATCTGCAGGGATTAAATCCTGCCCTCTCCGGTTTATCATAAAAACTGAATACAGAGGTTGGTTGTCAAGGAAGGGCACCCCAATATATAGTCTCTGACATTTCACTCTACTATTTTGAAAAATGTCCTTGACAAGGGGTACACTTTATCCTGTGGTTTATTTTCTGATAAATTTCTTTATTATTTCAAATAAAAGCTTTTTGCTTTTTCTAAACCCCGACATTCATATATAATAATTATCTCAATTAAGTGTAAAGAAACCATTATCCAAGCAGTGGTTTTAGATTAAAATTTCATTAAATTATTATTAAATAGTTAATGTCGTACAGACTATGAATGTTTTATGCCCTGTAGATATTGATTACATTTTTATTCTCCATAGAGTTAGAAGGTAAAAAGGTAGCGATAACTTCTTCACTGTTCGCATTAAAAAAACTGCGAGGTATCACCCCGCAGCTTTTCGTAAACAATATCAGTCTATTGATTGGACTCCATAGTGCATCAGTATTGGGTCTTTCATCCTCTGATTTCCTTAACAACTTTAACAGCTTCTTTTGTCATATCCTCAATCTTATCAAAGGCGCATGATTTAATAAGATCACCTTTGACCATCCAGCTACCACCACAACATGCAATTCTGTCATAAGAAAGATAATCTCTCATGTTCTTTTCATTGATTCCACCTGTTGGCATGAACTTAATGCCTGTGTAAGGTGCTGCCATAGCCTTGATCATTGCAAGACCGCCTGCCTGTTCAGCGGGGAAAAATTTAAGAACCTTGAGGCCTCTTTTTACGCCCTGCGCTGCCTCTGAAGGAGTAGCTACTCCGGGAAGCACTGGATACCCTTTCTCAATACAGTAATCCACAACCTCAGGATCAAATCCCGGGCTAACAATGAACTTTGCTCCTGCCTCAATGGCCTCATCCACCTGTTTTGTTGATAAAACAGTTCCTGCTCCAACCAGCATATCCGGAAAATTATCTGTCATTATTTTAATTGCATCAGCTGCAGCAGCTGTTCTGAATGTCACTTCAGCACATTTTAAACCACCTTTAACGAGTGCCTCTCCAAGAGGTTTTGCATCCTCTACTCTATCTATAACCACTACCGGAACCACTCCATATTGTGATAGCTCCTCAATAATATTGCTCATTTGATTCTCCCTTTAATATCTTCTTATTAGTAAATTATTCTTAATTCGGTATTATGGCTGTTTACCGATATAAGCCAAAATACCGCCATCAACATAAAGTATATGTCCATTAACAAAATCTGATGCCTTTGATGCAAGGAAAACTGCAGGACCTTTAAGATCATCTGACTCACCCCATCTTTCAGCAGGTGTCTTGGCAATTATGAAACTGTCAAAAGGATGTCTTGAACCATCAGCCTGTCTCTCCCTCAGCGGAGCTGTCTGTTCTGTAGCAATATAGCCCGGGCCGATACCATTGCACTGAATATTGTAGGCACCATACTCCGATGCGATATTCCTGGTAAGCATCTTAAGACCACCCTTTGCTGCCGCATAAGCTGATACAGTCTCTCTTCCAAGTTCTGACATCATTGAGCATATATTTATAATCTTACCGCCACCTCTTTTTATCATGGACGGAATGACAGTCTTAGATACGATAAACGGAGCCGTAAGGTCAACATCGATAACTCTTCTAAAGTCACTTGCTTCCATCTCCGTCATGGGCACACGTCTTATCATTCCTGCATTATTGACGAGGATGTCTACTTCACCCACTTCCTTCACAATTGTTTCATGAAGCTTTTTCACGGCTTCCTCATCAGTTACATCACAGACATAACCTTTAACTGAATCTAAAAGCCCATCCTCTTCATAACTCTTAAGTCCTCTCTCCACAGTATCCTGTCTGCTGCAGTTAAAAACAACCTTTGCTCCAGCCTCAATATATGCCTTAGCAATCGCATAACCTATTCCATAGGCAGCACCGGTAACCCATGCCACCTTACCTTTTAATGAAAACATATCTTCGCTCATTTCATTTCTCCTTTATTAACATTCACATTACATAAGATCTGTCGGCTTCAGATTATCCATATCGTCAAATTCCTGGTTTTCTCCGCCCATTGCCCATATAAATGTGTAGTTTGAAGTACCTGCTCCTGAATGAATTGACCAAGAAGGTGATATTACTGCCTCTTCGTTTTTCATTACAATATGTCTGGTCTCAGTAGGTTCTCCCATAAAATGGAATACTACCTGGTTCTCAGGTATATCAAAATATGTATATATCTCCATCCTTCTCTCATGAGTGTGCGAAGGCATCGTATTCCATACGCTTCCCTCTTCAAGAACCGTCATTCCCATACTAAGCTGACAGGTCTTCAAAACATCCGGATGAATAAACTGGTTAATGACTCTCTTATTGCATTCGGCTGTTGTTCCAAGAGGACGCTTAACAGCATCCTTAAAAGTAAGAAGCCTTGTCTCATAAGAACAATGTGCAGGAGCACTTACCATATAAAACTTAGCCGGTGTATCCTTATTGTCTGATGAAAACAGAATCGATTTGGCTCCCTTTGTGATATAAAGGCAATCTTTATGATCAAGGGCATATTCTGTTCCATCAACCTTTATCTTACCCTTACCACCAATATTGAAAATGCCGATTTCTCTTCTCTCCAAAATATAAGAAGTTCCGAAATTGTGATATACATCTATTCCATCATCAAGGGCTACTTCTCTCGTAACCGGCATACAGCCAAAGGTAACCATTCTATCCACATGTGAGTAAACAGCCTTTACCTTGTCAGCCTCATAAAGTCCTGTTATCAAAAACTCTTTTCTGAGTTCTTCTGTTGTATATCTTTTTACATCTCTCTGATTTGCAGAATATCTAATATCCATACATTTTCTCCATACCTTTTCCTATTATCTCTGTACTCTTGCGCCTTTTCCGCCCATAATAGCTTCAACTTCACTCTTATCAGCCATTGTTGTATCTCCGGGAGTAGTCATAGCAAGAGCTCCATGTGCCGCACCGTAATTAACAGCTGTTTCTGCATCGCCAGTGGTCATCAGCCCATATATAAGACCGGAAGCAAATGAATCTCCGCCACCTACACGGTCCATAATCTCAAGACCTTTGTAGTCCTTGGCCTTATAAATCTCACCATCCGCAAAGCACAACGCACTCCAGTCATTTACTGTTGCTGTCTTTACCTCTCTTAATGTAGTCGCAACAGCCTTGAAGTTAGGATATGTTTTCACTACCTCTCTTATCATCTTTTTATAGCCATCAATATCAAGCTTAGCAAGGTTCTCATCATTGCCTTCTATTTCGAATCCCAGGCAGGCAGTAAAGTCTTCCTCATTTCCAATCATTACATCAACATACTTAGCTATCTCTTTATTTACTTCCTGAGCCTTTTCCTTTCCTCCGATTGCACTCCACATGGAAGGACGATAATTCAGGTCATAAGAAATAACTGTTCCATATTTTCGAGCTGTTTTGATAACCTCAAGCACTGTCTCACATGACTGTTCTGATAATGCAGCATATATTCCGCCGGTGTGAAGCCACTTTACTCCCATATCTCCAAAAAGCTTCTCAAGATCAAAATCTTCAGGCTTTACCTTTGATATAGCAGTATTTGCTCTATCGGAACATCCCTTTGCTCCTCTTATTCCAAAACCTCTCTCTGTGAAATTGAGGCCATTTCTGCACTCTCTGCCGATTCCGTCTGTTTTCATCCATTTAATGAAGGATGTATCTACTCCACCCTGCAGAATCAGATCCTCCATAAGCTTTCCGACTTCATTATCGGCAAAGGCTGTAAGAACAGTGGTCTTAAGTCCAAAACAACGTCTAAGGCCCCTTATTACGTTATATTCTCCGCCACCTTCCCAAACATTAAAATGTCTGGCTGTTCTGATTCTTCCTTCACCTGGATCAAGTCTAAGCATAACTTCCCCTAATGATACTGCATCAAATATTGCATCTTCTCTCAAATTTAAATCCATGATCTCCTCCAATAAATTAACTATTCGCTATTAATACCTTTAAGTTTTACTCCGAATCAGAGCGTTACTCCATCCTTAAATATGGATATTTCTCTATACCCGGCGTCTTCCTGCCTGGTTTTTTGTCCACTTGCAACATCCAAAACATAGTCCAGGAGTCTGTCCCCTGCTTCATCCAGAGACTCTTTTCCTTCAGCTACCTTTCCTGCATTGAAATCTATCCAATTGCCTTTCTTCTCATATAGCGCAGTATTCGTTGAAATCTTCACTGTCGGAACAGGTGCCCCAAAGGGTGTTCCCCTTCCGGTTGTAAAAAGTATCAGATGTGCTCCTGCAGCTGTAAGGTCTGTAGTTGATACCATATCATTTCCCGGACCTGACAATAATGACAGTCCTTTAATTTTTACCGGCTCAGCATACTCCAGTACATCTGAAATCTGAGCACTTCCGCCTTTTTGAACACATCCACAAGACTTGTCCTCAAGAGTTGTAATCCCGCCGGCTTTATTTCCGGGGCTTGGATTTTCATATACAACCTGTCCGTGATCCACAAAATATTTCTTGAAATTTTCAACCATACAAACTGCTTTATGGAACGTGGCGCTATCCTTACATCTATTAAAAAGAATTGATTCAGCCCCGAACATCTCAGGAACCTCTGTAAGAACAGTAGAACCTCCCATAGAGATAAGTCTGTCAGAAAATCTGCCAACCGTTGGATTGGCAGTTATTCCTGAAAGGCCATCAGAACCTCCGCACTTCATTCCTACAATAAGCTCGCATGCATCTATTTCCTCACGCTTGGACTGGCCTGCATAATCCGCCAATTCTTTGAGAAGTTTGCTGCCTTCCTCAATCTCGTCTTCGCAGTCCTGACAGGTAAGGAATTTCACTCTTTCTCCGTTCCATTCCCTGAGTTCTTCCTTGAATTGTTCTGAAGTAAGATTCTCACACCCCAAAGAAAGAACAAGAACCCCTCCTGCATTTGGATGTTTTACAAGTGCTGCAAGGACCCTCTTTGTAGTTTCATGGTCATCACCCATTTGAGAGCATCCGTACGGATGGGTATATGCAAATAATCCCTCAATTGATCCCTTTACAAGGTTCTGATTGTCTCTGGCCAATTTCTCCGCAATCCGGTTCACACATCCGACAGTAGGAATAATCCATATTTCATTTCTGATTCCTACTTTTCCTTTGGCTCTCCTGTACCCCATAAAAGTTCTGTTTGCTACTTTAGGAAGCAATGGTATTTCAGGTTTATACTCAAATTTGGAATTCTCAGAAAGAGAGGTTTTGACATTATGTACATGCACAAAACTTCCTGATTTTATTTCATCTGTGGCAATGCCTATACAGTTTCCGTATTTTACTATCGAGGATCCTTCGGCTATGTCATTAAGCGCTACTTTATGCCCTCTTCCAATTGCCTCAATAGTTTTTAACCCATCTTCAGATGCATCTATAATTTCACCCTTTTCCAGGTCTCTAAGTGCAACTGCAACATTATCCAGAGGATGTATCCTGATACTATTCACCCTGAACCTCCCTCATGGCTTCATACATGCCCTTTTCATCTATCAGGGCAAGGTCTTTAATAACTGCTTCTTCAAATCCGGATAGTTTTATGAGCGCATCTCCCCACATCTTCTCATTGGCAATAATATCTCTTGCCAACTTCTCATTATCAGCATCTTTCAGAGCAAGGAACGCATCAAGTACCCATTCGTCATCTTTTATAAGGTATTCATTACTGTCTCTTTTTGCAACCAGAGCGCCTTCCCGCTTTTCATAACCTCTGTGATAAAAAGCAAGAAATGCAGCAAACGAAAATGTCAGTACTTTGGGTAACTCCTTCTTCTGTTCATAATACTCGAGTACTGTGTACATAACTCTTGCCTTCCACTTAGATGCTGAATTCAGGGAAATACTAAGCAGTTCATGGTCAATGAAAGGATTTGCAAATCTGTCTGTAACTGCGGCTGCGAAATCCTCAAGATCTTTCTTATCAAGTCCCTTGAGAACCGGAATAATCTCATCATAGAGAGCCTTATTCATATATCCCCTTATTACATCATCTTTCATGCAATCTCTTACAATATTCTGTCCTGCAAGATATGCACCCATAATCATAGATGTATGCGCACCGTTTAAGATTCTTACTTTGCGCTTTTTATAAGGATCAACATTATCTACTACAAGTATGGGAAGTCCGGCTTCTTCCACAGGAAATTCTTTCTTAATCTTCTGCGGTCCTTCTATAACCCACGCGCCAAACACTTCAGCCGTATCAATAATATTGTCTTTATATCCAAGCTCCTCACAAATAGCATCAGCTTCTGCTCTCGGATAACCTGGAACTATTCTGTCCACGAGTGTGGAGCAGAAAATATTATCATTATATACAAAGTCTCTGAATTCTTCAGACAATCCCCACTGATCTATATATTTATTTACGCACTTTAGTAGCTCATCTCCGTTTCTGTCTATGAGCTCGCAGGATAAAATAATAAATCCCGGAAGTTTGTTATTAAATCTTTCATACAGGAACTGTGTCAGTTTGCCCGGAAAACTTGCACACGGTCTATCATCCAATTTGCAGGAAGGATCATAAGCTATACCTGCCTCTGTAGTGTTGCTTACAATGAATCTCATTTCGGGATTTTTGGCACAGGCTAAGAATTCATCAAATTCTCTGTATGGATTAAGGCATCTTGAAACACTGGAAATAACTCTTTTGTTATTAACTTTTTGCCCATTTTCCTGTCCCCGTAAAAAAAGTGTGTAAAGACCTTCCTGATCGTTTATCATATCAGCGAGTCCCTGTTCTATTGGCTGACATAAAACAACCTTGCTGTTAAATCCTGCTTTTTCGTTCATAAGATCGATAAAGTAATCGACGAACGCACGAAGGAAATTTCCTTCGCCAAACTGAAGAACCCTCTCCGGTGCATCCTTTAGAAGGTATCCATCGTACCCCTTTTCCCCCAATAGTTTGTAACTAAGCTTCTCCATGTTAAAAGTCCTCCTCTCAGATTCCAAAATATCTCTTTGCGTTATAATAAGAAATCCCTGAAACAATGCTTTCCAGTGCCTTCTCGTCATTTGGGTATTCCCCATTTTCTACCCATTCTCCTATAAGATTGCACATTATCCTTCTAAAATAATCATGCCTTGTGTATGACAAAAATGATCTGGAGTCTGTAAGCATACCAATAAAATTACCAAGCAGCCCCAAATTAGCTAACGATTTCATCTGCTCTTCCATTCCTGATTTGGTGTCATTAAACCACCATGCGGGACCATGCTGAATTTTCCCGGGAACCTCAGATGACTGGAAGCATCCTAATATAGTTCCTATCTGCGCATTATCTGCAGGATTCAAAGAGAAAATAATCGTTTTTGGAAGTTCACCTGTTTTATCAAGCTCCGACATAAGCTTTGCAATATTCCCTCCGCAGGAATTATTGGCAATCATGTCAAATCCGGTATCCGGTCCCTCCAGCCTGAACATTCTCTCATTCATATTTCTAAGACAGGAATAGTGGAGCTCCATAGCAATTCCATGCTTGTGATAAGCCTTTCCGAGTGAAAGGAGCAGCGCTGTCTGATATCCTTCTGCCTCATCAAGTGTTATTTCTTTCCCGTTCATTACCTTTGTAAAAGCATTGTTACATTCGGCCATTGTCATCATTTTAAACGGGATATAATCCAGTCCGTGGTCAGATGCAACGCAGCCGTGCGCAGCAAAAAATTCTACTCTTTGTATCAGCGCATCAATAACTTCCTCAGCAGAATCAAGTGATCTTTTGCCAACAGTTTCAGCAAGTTTTACAATATATTCTTTAAAGCCTTCTTTTGTTATGTTGATTGCCTTGTCAGGTCTGAAGGATGGTCTGACCATAAACTCTATGCTATCGTCGTTCGCAATTTTCTCATGCCATTCAAGAGAGTCTGTCGGATCATCTGTTGTTCCCACATATGCCACGTTGCTCTGTCTGATCAGCCCTCTTACGGTCATCTCCGGATCATTTTGCAGCATGTCATTACATTTATTCCATATTTCCTCGGCATTTTGAACAGTAAGCGGCTTGGTGATTCCGAAGTACTTTTTAAGTTCCAGATTGCACCAATGATACATAGGGTTGCCTATCGCTTTGGTTAAAGTTTCTGCAAATCCTTTGAATCTTTGCAGTTCATCTTCCCTTCCCGTTACCATCTCCTCAGGAATTCCGTTTGAACGCATCAATCTCCATTTATAGTGATCTCCAAAATAGGAACCATCCTCCTGTTTTCCCCCAAACCATACATCTCCAAGAGTTTCAAATCTCCTGTCCTCATATATTTCCTGAGGTGAAATATGGCAATGATAATCAATTATTGGCAATTTCTCCGCATAATCATGAAAAATATGCTTTGCAGTCTCAGTTTGTAAAATAAAATCTTCATCTAAAAAACTTTTCATCTTTTACCAGCTCCCAATTAAAACCTTTTCTATAATACTAATTGCAAATCTTTATTTTTTATATAGCTTTGGGGTTTTAAACCAACTTATACAACAAGTACAACAATTTTTACAATATTTATATCCGCCTTCTATAACGGCAGTTATTTTATACGTTTGCATACAATTTCTCCACATACATTCGCGTATCTACCGCATTGTCAGGAGATGTGTTTTCCAGAGTACACTGTATGCACGGCTTGTATTCTTTGATCTTGGATAAAAGAAGTTCATAGTTCAGGTGACCTTTACCCGCAGGTATTGACTTAAGTTCATCTCCGCATAATTCGAAATCCTTCATATGAATTACAGCTATATCATCCTTAAGCAAATCGAAGGTCTTCGTAATAATGCTGTCCTGTTCATCAATATTTCCTGAATAGAGCATGTTTACAGGGTCAAAAATAATTTGAAGGTTGGGACTTCCTATCTCATCAAGCACAAATCTCGCCTGTTCAGGCCCGTATACAATATGCTTCCAGACAGGTTCTATAGCAACTATCACGCCGAATTTCTCCGCAGCATTTACCACCGGCTTCAGATTCTTAATAAAAATATCAAGTGCTTCCCGCTCATGATTCGCCGGCTCGTATTTATATTCAGCATTAACCGCACCAGTTTCAGTACCCACAACGCCGCAGCCAAGAATTGATGCAAATCTCATGTGCGCTATATATCTTTTCTTAATCTCATCAAGTTTGTCTTTGTCGGGATGTGCAAGATTTTGATAATTGCCAAGTACTGCAATATCTATATGATTATTTCTGCATAGATTTTTAATATACATGGCAAGTCCGGGAGTCATGGCACTTTCAGTCACCTTGAATTCCTTTATGGATTTTGAAAGCGCCAGGTGAATACAGCTAAAGCCCTGTTCTTTTATTCTGGGTATAAGTTCATTTAACGGTCCATATTCCGCATCATGTGCACGTAATCCTATCTGCATTAATTCTGCCTCCTAACACTCATTACCAGACTATCTGCCGCTTCTCTTATTTTTGAAGCTTCCTCAGGTGACAGGAGTTTTACCCATATATTTCTCTTTGATAAATCAGGCTCATTCCCCATTTCATCCCTTGAATTGTATTCCGCAAAGAATGCCTCACTCTCCATCGTTTCCATCTCATACCACTCGCTGAATCTTAGTGGGTGTATGGAATTATCGTAGGTGCAATCTATGAATGCCACCTTACCTGTCGGTCTCCAGGGTCTTCCTAAAAATACGGTACCTTCCATATCTTTATTCTCACCATGGATATGGCATTCTCTAAACACCATGCCTAATTCTCCAAGATTTTCGGAAGGCGCTGTAACATAGCCGTTAATGTCTTTTTCCCTGTTCATTACCACTATCTCACAGTTATCAAACACCGCATCTGCACCGCCGAATATGAAATCAACATCTCCACAAATCACACAGTTTTTATAAAACTGACGCGTATTTCGCCTGTTTGTAAGCATACGTGGACCAAAGAAACCGTTCTTAAACCGCTCTGTCAAAGGAAGTGGTGCCATAAAAAGTGTATCCTGCCTTGAGCGTATACTGACATGCTCCATTACAACCTCATCAGCATCTGCGTAAATTGCAAGCGCCTGACCTACGCCGTTTCCCCAACCTGCAGTATTCTCTACGGTCAGATCCTGCACTTTGACCCTTTCTCCGCCGATAAATAATGTCTGACTTCTGAACGTCCCTCTTTTTGTATTATCTTCAAGAAGCTGTTCTGCACAGTGATCATAAGATATGACCGTCTTATTCATTCCGGCCCCTCTGAGGGTTATGTCCTTTTTTTCTATGGACAGTTTTTCTTTATAGATCCCTTCTGCTATATCTATAACAGCACTTGCCATATACGGCACTGCTTCAGCAGCTTCACCTATTGTGCGGTAATCCCCCAAAGGACCCACTGATATCCTTATTTTTTCCATCATTTTCCCCGCAATACCGGTTTTTATCCTAACTTTACATTTTCTATGTCACATATATCTGTTCCGCTGATATCCGGCTCCGAGTCCACCGCACCTGTTACTTCCACATCCCTAATGACAAGTTTCTTTGTGTTTCTGACAAATATTCCTCTCCCGCTCATCTTGTCAATGCCATCCATCATGACAGGGACTTCGGGAGTTCTGTCCTTTTCATCCATGTAGATTGCCTTAATGTTCTCAAGCGTTACCTCTTCAACTTTAGATTCCGGAAGTCCATATACTGTGATCAGGCACACGTCAACACCCGCACATTCGATATTTCTCGCAGTAATATCTTTTATTGACGGAGTCATTTCGTTGACTTCCATGAACTCTTTACTTTGACAGTATTCGCTGTGTCCGTCCGGATCACAAAAATAAAACATATTGATGGTAAACGGCATTCTTACATTCTCCATTTTTATATTCTCAAACAGAATATTTTGAAGAATTGACTTTTCACCCCTTCCTCTTCTTGTCTTAATTCTGAGTCCTCTGTCAGTGGAATCAAACAGACATCTGGTCACCTTTACGCCATTTACTCCACCTGCACATTCGCTTCCAACTGTGACACTTCCATGCCCTCTGTTAAGCCTGCAATTCCTGACAGTTATATTTGATGTATTCTTGTAGTGCCTAAGAGCCATGTAATATTTTCCTGACTTAATTGCTATGCAATCATCCCCAACAGATATTGTAGTTCCTATAATGTTCACATCACTGCAGCTCTCAGGGTCAATTCCATCAGTATTTGGCGAATTGTCCGGATTTTTAATACTCAAACCGATCAGATTTATTGCTTCCGAATAATAAGGATGGATTGTCCAGGATGGTGAATTCTGAACAGTTATCCCCTGCACGGTAACGTTACTGCATTCCTTAAGGAATATCAGTCTCGGTCTCCATGCCCCAGCCTTTTCTTTGGGGTTTATCCACCAATCTCCGCTTTGTGCATTACCGTCAATCGTCCCCTCTCCGAATATCTTCACATCATGTACATTAATACCTGTTATCAGTGCGGCAAAACACGATAAAGGATTGCCTTCCCAGGTACCAAGGTTAAATTCTGCAGTTTCATCCGTATATAGTGTCATTCCGGGCAGAATAGGGTAACTTTGTCTATCGGTTTTGCCTAAAAGAGTCGCTCCTTTATCAATCCATATATGAACGCCGCTTTTAAGAAACAATGGTCCCGATAAAAATGTTCCTTTTCCCAGGTATACCGTTCCATCCAATGGGCATGAACTTATTGCGGCCTGAATATATGCCGTGTCATCATTTTTTCCATCTCCGACTGCCCCGAATTCACTTACATCCAGCAAAACAGATTCATAAGATGTTTTTATAACTTTTCTTTCACATATCCCTTCATGATCAATGATTGAAACCTCATATTCCTTATCAGGTTCAAGTCCACCGATGCTAAATACGTTCCTGTTCTCTGCATGGTATTCAATATCATTAACCATAACTTTTACTGCTTCTGAAGGCATAAAACATTCAGTATTATCAAGTTCCACCGTAATATTTCTGGGCTCTGTATCAATAACTTCAAATTTCATTTAACAAACCTCGTTGTTCCAGACTGAGAAGCTCTGTATATGCCATCAGGAGCGGGGCAGTTCCTTTCGCATCGTTTTCTACAACAGGCTCGCCAAAATAGTACGAAAGTGAACCATCCCTGTGATCTTTTCCACCAAGTCCTGCCACAAGGCATATTCCTCCAAGTCTTGGCAGACCATCCTCGTTTTTGGACAGATATTTTTCTGTTATTCCATAGAATATTTCTTCTGAAATTTTGGCATATCTTTTTGGTAAATAAGATAACCTCACTCCTTTTGCCAAAGCATAAGAAATAAGGGCTGACCCTGAGGTCTCCAAATAATTGCCCGCAGCTCCCTTTTTGTCTATTACCTGGTAAAACATTTTTGATTCCGGATCAAGGTAATTGAGTAGACTGTCTGCCAGATTTTTTAACATATCCTGAAGCGTTCTGTATTCGTAATATGTCTGCTCTCCCATTGCTTCTGCAGTATCCACAAGAGCAGCCATAAACCACCCTGTTGCTCTTAGCCAGAAATTCGGGCTACATCCCGTATTTTTATCTGCCCAATACATCTGTCTTGACTCGTCATATCCGTGATAATACAGACCTGTCTTTTCATCTCGCATAAATCTTCTGACATTCTCAAACTGCCTGAAGGAATCAAGACATCCGTTCATCTTGCGATATCTTCTTTCATATTCCATATAAAAAGGCTGTGCCATATATAAGCCATCAAGCCATACCTGGTTTGGATAAATCTGCTTATGCCAAAAATTGCCTTCCTTCGTTCTTGGCATGGTATCAAGCTGACTTCTTACTGTATCCATAGCCTTTCTGTATTTTTCCCTGCCGGTCAGATCATATAGCGCGAACAAGTTGCAGGCAGGCCTTATATTATCCAGATTATATTCTCCTACCTCATAGGTATTTATTGTTCCATCCTCATTTACATAAAATGAGACAAAATCATCTGCAAAATCCAGGAACTTTCGCTCACCCGTTATTGAATATAGCCTTAGAAGCGCTGTGATCATGCACCCGTCTATATAATTCCATTTATTCTGTTTCCCGCTTCTGACCTTCTCAATATTCCACATAGGATGTTCCGCATCGGAATTTTCCATCAGATACAGTACATATTCTTTGAGAAGTTCTTTTGTTTCTGCTTTAGTCATATTTCCCAAACACCTCCGTCAGTATCTCATCATGGAATTAGCGTAATACTTGTCAGTTCTCAAATTTTTCACCCATATAATAAAAATATCCCTTTTTATTCAATAGTTCTTCATAGGTGCCTTTTTCTACAACCCTGCCATTTTTTATAACAATTATCTTGTCTGCTTTTCTGATGGTTGCCAGTTTATGAGCTACGATAAATGTAGTCCTTGAATCAGACATATTATCAAGTGCACCGGAAACCTCCCGTTCGGAAATTGCATCAAGAGCGGAAGTTGCCTCATCCAGAATGATGACTTTGGGATCACGTATAAGCGCTCTTGCAATTGATATTCTTTGTTTCTGGCCACCCGAGAGTCTGTCACCATGTTCTCCCACAAATGTATCCATGCCATTCGGAAGCTTTTTTATCACTTCCTGTAACCCTGATTCCTTTATGACCCGATCTAAAACCTCCTCGGATACATCAGTTGTTCCATAGAGGATATTGTCTCTGATAGATCCTGAAAACAGCGCTGTATTCTGTGGTACTACAGCCAGGAATCTCCTGTAGCTTCTAAGATTAATCTCATTTAACGGAATTCCATCCACATATATCATCCCATCCACCGGCATCATAAAGCCGATTATCAAATTGAGAATTGTGGATTTACCTCCTCCTGATTCTCCAACAAATGCTACTGTTTCTCCCCGGTGTACCTCGAAATCCAAATCGTTTATTACATTTTTTTCATCACCCGGATATGCATATCTGACGTGACTAAACCTGTAATTGCCCTTTAAATCATCAATCGATATCTTTCCCTCGTTATCTTCAATATCCTCAACTGACAAGATCTCACCTACACTACTTACTGACTCAAGCCCTTTTGAAATGGTAGGCAGCAGATTCAGCATGCTCGTCACCTGCCCGACTATAGTTGTAAAATAGCTTTGATAAAGAACAACGTCACCTGCAGGAATTTTGCCACTCAGAGCAAGAAAAGATGTGAATACCAGGCATATTACCTGAAACATCTGAAAGAAAGCCCAGCTTACCGCACCAAAATTGGTCTGAACCATATCAAGCTGATAGCCTTCTGCTGCTATCTGATACATTTGTTCATCCATTCTGCTTATTTCATCTTCTTCAAGTGCATGAGCTCTTGTTACAGGCACCAGTTCAATCATTTCTGATACCTTTGCAGATGTTGCCTCCACTTCTTTTCTAAAACGCTGGTTATGAACCTTTATCGGTTTTTTGAAAATATATACAAGTATCGCCGCCATAGGTACCATCAATAGGAAAAAGATGAATACAACCCTGCTTTTTGATACTGTTACTGTAAGTGCCACCACCACATTGATGATGATATTCATGAAGTTAACAAAAATCTGATCTGATAGTGTCTCAATCGCCTCAACATCACGTATTATTTTTGACTGTATACGTCCTGACTGAATGTCCTTTTCCGACAGGATAGACATCGTCTGCACTTTGTGAACAAGTGCACTTCTAAGTCCGGCCTCAACTTTTCTGACTGCTGATGCCCTGAAATGCATATGTAGATAATTCATAGGGATGTTAAGTATCAGCAATATTGCAACAATCGATGCATTAAATATAATCAGTCTGCCTGCATCTTCTGCTCCCCTTGTTACATAATTGATGATATTTGCTGTAACTATAGGCATTATCCACACAGGTGAATGTTTTATAGTATAAAAAAATACTGATAAAACAAAGTTATGATAATATCCGCTGTAAAAAGATATTAGAGCTACAAGCGGCTTGTCCTTATATTTTCTGTACCTTTCCTCAAATCTGTTTGAATCACTATCTTGTGTCAATTGCATCGCTGTTATCCTTATTACTGATTTACAAATATAATTGGATTAGTTCATTTCTCACTTATACTCATCTGCCACACCCTCGTCCATCAGATTGGAATCGTGAACCATTTTAAGCTCCGCCAGTACTGTTTCATCAATGAGTGACGCATAGGGCTCGCCTGCCTTTATAATCTCACCTGCCAGAAGTTCCCCAAACTTCATAGCACCTTCATACCTTAAATGAGTATTATCTGTAGACAAACCATCCGGGAGCCAGAATACCTCTCCCGGTTTTACGTGCATAAAGTACTTTTTTGTAGGTTCATCTCCCGTTTTTTCAATAAATTCTCTGCTTACTTTATACAGATCTATTATTGGTACATTGTATTTTTCTGAAGCGATATAATATCCTTCAACATAAGGTTCATGATCTGATTTTCTAAGATGTACATGATCATCTTCAAAGCTTCTGCGCTCCAAAGGTGTTATAAAAAGCGGTATTGCACCTCTGTTTCTGGCTACATTCACGAATTTTCCCAGATTATCAACAAAAGACCCTTTCGGATCGGTATACCTGCTAAAATCAGTTTTTTTCTCGTCATTGTGTCCGAACTGAATGAAAAGGAAATCTCCTTCTTTTATCTCATCGTTTATTGTCGCAAGTCTTCCCTGGTCAATAAAACTTTTAGTGCTTCTGCCATTAATAGCATGATCATATATGACCACATCGGGGCGGGTATATCTGTCAAAAGCCTGAGCTATACCTGTTTGTGGATATTTATTTGCCTTATTGCAGGTATTTGTGGAATCTCCTGCCCAAAATATTATTCTCATTTCTCCTCCAGAGACATCCCTTAAGTAAGTCAGTAGTTTTTATATCCTGCCTGTCATCTTCTTAAGATATAAGCCGAAGCTTATGTTTCGAAGCTTCGGCTCTATAAATATATTTCTTACTCTTTTACCGCTCCGATATTTACACCCTTTACAAAGTATTTTTGCAGGAACGGATAAAGTGCCATAAATGGAAGAATCGCACAAACAATCGCTGAATAATACAAAGTGTTCTGCGAAACATTATATGAAGTTGTTGGCGTATCTCCGTCCATGACCATAACTCTCAGAATATACTGGAAATTAACCTGATCACGATTCGTAATATAAATCTGAACTGTTGAATAATCATTCCAAACTGTTACAGCAAACATAAGACCTATGGATGCAAGCGCAGCCTTTGAAAGGGGAAGCACTATTTTAAAGAAAATCCCCATTGGTGTGCATCCATCAATTTTTGCAGCCTCAAACAATGATCCAGGAATTCCTTCAAAGAAGTTTCTCATAAGCACCAGGTTGTAAACATTCATTCCATGCTTAACAACCAAAATCCACATGCTGTTAACCAGATGCAGTTTCTTCATAACCAGGTATTCAGGTATCATACCGCCTGAAAATATCATGGTAAACAAAAGAAAATATGCCAAAAGATCTCTTCCCGGAAGGTCATACTGTGCAAGCACATAACCTCCAAGGGTAGATAATATCAGTCCCAGAAGAGTTCCGAGAATAGTAGTTATTACTGAATTTACAAATGGTGTATACAACTTTGCAGTATGCAAAATAGTACGATATCCATCCAGAGTGGGCTGATTGGGCCACAGCTGAAATTTATATACCCCAACCGCATTAAATGAGTCAGCAACAACCTTCCATATAGGTACGAGAACTATAAGTCCTATAAGTATAAAAACAACATAATTAATTACATCGAAGAGGCCCGTCTTTCTCTTACGACCAACCGCATATTCTTTAGCCTTTGCCATTGTATTCCTCCTCAGATGATTCCGCGTCCGCGGATTTTTTTACTTGCCCAGTTGCACAAAACTACCAGAAAACATCCTACAAGTGACTTAAACAAACCTACAGCAGTTGTATATCCATAATTGGGTATTGCTGTAAGGAAAGTCTTTCTGTAAATATATGTAGATATTACATCAGATGTTTCAAAAACACGGTTGTTATACATTACAAAAACTGATTCAAACAGATTCAGAACCTTTGCAAGATTAAGAATAAGAACAATTATTATTGTGTTTGCAAGTTCAGGTACTGTCACAAACCATATTTTCTGAAGTCTCGTTGCACCATCGATGTCAGCTGCTTCGTATATTTCCGGATTTATTCCTGCAAGAGTCGCCAGGAATATAACTGTTCCCCATCCTGTCTCTTTCCATATATTTACCAGATAATACACTATCGGCCACAGCTTCGTTTCATGCATAAAGTCTATGCTTTGGCTAATCCAGCCCCAGCTTTTCAAAGTCTCATTAATAAATCCTGTAGATGAAGTGGAAAGGAAAAGCGTAAATACAGCAGCTGTAACTGTCCATGACATAAAATGAGGAAGATAAATAACTGTCTGTAAAACTTTTTTTGCAAACAGATTTGTCATCTCATTGATAAATACCGACACGATTACGGCTGTAAGTGTTGTTATTAAAAGCTTTGTAATAGATAGTTTCAGCGTATTAGTAAAGGCTCTCCAGAATTCAACATCTGAAAACATTTTTGAAAAATGTTTTAAGCCAACGAATTCAATTTTCTTAAGTGTGTAATCATAAAACGAATAACGAATTCCAAGCATAGGCCAATAGTAAACTATCAGCACATAGATAAAAATCGGAAGGAACATAAGGTAAAATCCCCTATTATTCCATATTCTGGTTTTTAACGGTTTCTTATTTATAACCTGTCCTGTTGATGTAACCTTTTGTGTCTTGCCCATGAAAATACCTCATAAATAGTTTTTAACGAGTTGTAAAACTACTCATTAGTTGATATATGGGCATCCATGTGGGATGCCCATATAATTTTGAATATAAAAAATAGTAACCAATGGTAAAGCAATAATTATTCTGCTGCGTTAAGTTCCTCAAGGATGCTGCTTACTGTATCACCCCATTTACTCTGATACTCTGCAACAGCATCTGCTGCTGTCTTTTTGCCTGCAACAACTTCGTTAACAAGTGTTGTCTTATCTGTAGCAAGATCTGCCTCGATTTCTGTAAGAGCCTCTGATGATGGAGCTGCAGGAGCGTCTACACAGTTCTCTGTAAAGAATGTATTTCCTTTCTCTACAAGAGGATCGGTATCAGCATATCCGTTTGTAAGAGGTGCAATAACAAGAACCGGATCAAGATGGTTCTTCTTCCATAAAGTGTTAGGGTCATTCGGTGACGGCTTAAGGTGGAACTCACCATCAGCATACTCATAGTCAGTCTTCTTCTCAGGATCATCCGGATTTGTTGTGAAAGACTCAGCCTCTGTTGACCAGTGAACACCTTCTGCACCATAAGTCCAAAGTGTCTGTACGGTATCTCCATCAAGCATGGTCTCGAGAAGTGCATCAAATATAGCTTGCTCACGTGAATTATCACCATCGCCATCATCTGTAATTACCCAAACAGGTGCTTCACGGTTAAGGTAGCCACCCCAGGTATCTTTAATTTCCTGGATAGGAGTAAGCTGCACAAGTTTATCATCTCCAAGGTCAGTATCTACATCATTCTTATCAAGATTATCTGTAAGTGTTCTGAGCCATGTTCCTGCCCAATATGTGAACACACCTTCTGAAGTACTCTGATCATTTGAGAACCACTTTTCACGAGCTGTCTTTGTTGATGCTTCCTCTGTATCTGTATCAATTACGCCATCAGCATAACCCTGTGCAAGTCTCTCAAGCGCATCAATAGTAGCCTGTTCCTGGAATCCATCGACCCACTGGCCATCCTTTTCGTAGATAGCAGGATAAGCTCCCTGCCAGAACTCAGGTAAATAATTGATATAAGGTGCTTCGTCAAGCTTTGCAAAGCCTGCGGCAATGACACCTGTTCTGCCATCCTTTGTAAATGCCTTTAGCATATTGTAATAATCATCAAATGTCTTAATGCTGTCAGCTGTTATTCCTGCTTCATCAAGCCATGACTGCTTAACATATGTCACACAACCATTGCCGTATGTAGGAGCAAATCCATACTGCTCACCGTTTTCAAGCTTAAGATTCTCATTTACAAGCGGCAATGTAATCCTTGACTGGAATTCAGCATTGTCATATGCATCTGCAAGGTTCCAAAGAATTCCTGTAGTCTGATACTGCTTAAGCATTGTAGCGGACATTATCATAGCATCAGGATACTGTCCATCACCGGGCTCACCTGTTGTAAGAAGCTGAGCAACATTATCCTTATATCCGGAATGCTCAGGCTGGTTGATGTGAAGCTTGATATCATGTCCAAGTTTCTCTGATACAGCCTTCTCCCACTGCTCTACAAATGCATCCTGTCCATTGTCAACATTTGCAGTAAGTGTTCCGTCTACTGTTATGTACAGATCTGTAAGTTCATAATCTGATGCTGTCTCATTAGATTCTGCAGTTTCTTCAGATGTAGTCTCACCAGACTCATCACTTTTTGCTGAATCCGCAGCCTCTGTTGATTCTGCAGCATCACTTGTTGCTGTTTCTGCCCCCTGATTTGAGCTTCCACAAGCTGCCAGTGACACCACCATAGATGTCGAAAGCAGAATTGAAAGTAACTTTTTTTTCATTTTTGTCCTCCTATACCCTTGTCCTTCTTGAATCAGGTTTGTTTATCACCTGTTGCTATAACGTATTATATAAAAGCATTGTTGCAAAAAAAATTCATAACTTGTTTATAATATTGCAATTATTGCTGTTTATGAGTTTTTTTGCAATTGTTGCTCTTTTGATATAGAATATCGGATATGAAAAAGAATTTAACCAGCCAATATGACGACAGACAGTATATGGAATCGCTTGATTTCGAACTATATTATTATCACGACACTAAGCCAACGGTCCGAACCGGTCTTCATAGGCATAAATATTATGAATTTTATTTTTTCCTGGAGGGACATGCAGAAGCTCAGGTACAACAAGAGCACTATATGCTGAGCTACGGAGATATTCTGATTGTGCCTCCTTCTGTTACACATGGAATTTTCGTCCATGATTTTGACATACCCTACAGGCGTTTTGATTTATGGATCAGCAAATCAGCTTTTTCCGAAATGAAGCATCTGGGACAGGAATATGCATATGCCGTAAATATGGCGCTGACAGAATCAAGACATGTCATTCACACTGACAGAATTACTTTTAATTCTATCCTTTCAAAACTTTTTTACATAATTGAGGAAAATAAGAGTGCCCGTTTTGGAAGAGAATGTCAGTTAAAGCTCAGCGTTTGTGAACTTATACTTACTGTTAACAGACTTGCGTATGAACAATTTAACAACAAAAAAATAACTCAGGATGTTCTGTATCAGAATATATGCGAATATATCGAGAGAAATATAGACGAGGACTTATCTTTGGACAGCATTGCCAATCATTTCTTTTTGAGTAAGTTCTATATTTCACATGTTTTTAAAGACAACATTGGCATCTCACTACATAAATATGTTGCAAAAAAAAGGCTTCAGCTATGTCACGATGCAATTTTAAGCGGTGAATCAATGTCTGAAGCATGCAATAATTATGGCTTTGAGGATTATTCAAATTTTTATCGCGCATTTAAAAAGGAATATGGTATATCACCAAGGGAGTTGGCTAAAACCGCAAAATTAAATACATCGGAAGCTCAAAAAAACAAAGAGGGCGGGTATAAGTAATGAACCCAGGGGACGGAGTCATCGGTCTATTTTTTGGTAATGGACCGGTGACTCCGTCCCCTGGGGCCATTTTGGGTTGGTATCAGATTTTATGCTTACTTCAAATCTATTCACTGAGTCCACTCCCTTATATTCCTTTTAATGTCAGAGATGACATCCTTTGCAGGGCGGCTCTCATTGGTTTTTGCCTGTGAAAACCCTTTTTCCATCCTCAAGCCATAAAAACTATCCAGTTCAAAATATTTATTATCATCGTCAATATACACATCTGAAAACCACTTCGAAGTCTCAAGCGCTTCCCCTGTTAAAAGCATATCGTCTTTTTCTATCTTCCATACAGGTATGCTAACCACAGTATCTTTATATAGCTCTCGTATTTCCTTGATATTATCGCTCTTTGCTGTCTCAAGCTGATCATTACTCATAACAGCAACCTTAATATATTCAACGCCACCCTCTCTTGTCATAGGATGAGAGGTCTTCTGCTTTATCTCATCCTTTATAAAGTCATAAGAAACAGATTTCTGTGGCTCATAATCGCTTGTGTTAACGCTTCCAGCCAGCTCGCTGAGCATCTGCTCATCATAGTAACTTACAAGCCTTTTATCATCATATACTTTGTTTATAAGCTCAGGTATGTCAGAAGGTATCTGTATATTTTGATAATCTGCCAAAATTTCTGCTGTTACATCAAGTATTGGGATATTGTCTCCCTTTTTGTAGTTCTGTCCTGCATAGATACGGTTACCGTTGTCTGTAGTCATAAGTATCAGTTCGGGACAGATACCGGATTCTCTTATTGTACCTGTGTCCTCATGTCTTGCAATACGTCCCATACTCTGTATTACAGCATCAACAGGCGCTATCTGTCTGTACATGAAATCAAAGTCAAGATCCATGGACATCTCTATGATAGGAGTCGCAATAACAATAGCCCGCTTTGGTCTGTTTTTACGGTCCTTTCCAAAAAGACGAACAAGTTCACGAATCTTATTTTCCTTAGCTGAAACGGGAAACTGCGCGTGCAACAGATATATTTCTATATTCAGTTTCTGTGTCTTAATAATATTCTGAAGTTTCTGGCAGGATTTTATTGCATTGTCCACACTGTTTACAATAAATGCAAGGCATCCACCGTCTTTTATTTTGCCTACAGAATCGTTATAAAAACTTTCTAGCTCTCCTTTTTTTACCGTTGTCTTTATATCTTTTTTCCTGTCTGAAGAGCAACCTTTATACTGATATAGGGTGTCGTTTTCTGCCACACTGATCTTGGGGTAATCCAGAGTATGATCCCGTTCACATAATCCGTAGCATGACAGGAGCTTTGCTCTTGCCCTGTCAGATAAAGTAGCAGAAAGCATAATTACAGGTACGCCAGCAGCCTTTAAGTATTTGAGCATCATCCTAATAACGGACATCATATATGCATCATAAGAATGCACTTCGTCGATCACGACCACCTTGCTTCCAAGTGCTGCCATTTTTATCTCAGCATAATATGACAGAGTAGCCGCTGACATTATCTGATCAACAGTTCCGACACAGTATCTGTCTATGAGTTTATATCTCTGCATGATCATGTCTTGGTATGACAGATCATCATTGAGTTCAGACAGCCATGCGGTTCCTGTTGCAAGCCTTACGGTACTATCTTCTCCAATATTTTTCAGCATCTTAGAGAGTCTGGGAAACATTGCCTCAGATGTAAGACCTGTCGGAAGAGCAAAATATATGCCCTGCATATTTCTTTCTTTTATGGCAGATACGGCGGCATACAAAGCTGCTTCAGTCTTCCCCTCTCCCATCGGAGCTTCTATGAGTATACAATCGAAGGACCGGTGTTCCAGTACAGCTTGCATTATAGTGAGCTGCATCTTACGAGGTGAGTCGATTCCAAAAAGCTCTTTATACGAATAAGGTTTATTAAATGATCTATATGACAAATTGGTTTGTTTGACAAAATCTGCAACAATTTCAAGGCATCTTTCCCTATATTCTTTTGTGGCCTGAAAATTTATCATGTCAATGTCCATAAATCTCTTTCCGGATGCTATCCAGTCACATGTCATGATGATTCCGAGGATATTGTCAAATACCCATACAGGGATGTTGGTAAATATCTTGTCCATGACGTATATATCCGGAGTAAACTCCTGCTTTATGCGATCACAGAACGGTGTCATGAGTTCAGTATTCCATTCAGAAGAGAGTTTATCTATACTGTTTGTTACGTCTGCGTACAAACAACCTTTTTTATAGCCCTGATGATGTGCCCAGACTACCATACCTATAAGTTTTCTTTTTTTTCTGTCTATTCCATCCTGTTGTAAAAGGCGGTAAATTATCTCATAGCTTCCATACTCATGACGATAGCCTTCGTAACCTGTAATATCAGAACCATATAAATGTTCCATATCTTCTTTTACAGATTTGTCGTTCTGAAAAAGCTTAGCCTGAAAGAAGGGATGCAATTTTCCTACATCATGCATGGCGCAGATATAAGAAAGGACACAAATAAGTTCTGTAACAGACACCCCTGTAACATATGCAAGTTGCTTTGCTAAGACATTATATGCTGTTTTTGCCAAAAGATATTCACATACATACCCTGTATCCAGACAATGAGAAAGTAGAGTCTTTTTAGGTTTCCCTAATACTTTCTCATATAACTGTGCATTTTTATGAAAAAATCTTGAAAGAAGTTGAATATCTTCTATATCTGAAATCTCTCTTGTGGGGCACCCATAACTTTCGAGTTTTATTTGTCCTTCATGCCTGTATGCTATGACCATATCAGTGCCAGGATCATCATGAATGATAGCTTCTATCAGCATATCCCGAGTTCTTTTGGATATTGTACCAACAAAGACGCCGGGGCGAATTTCCAACATAAAGCGTGTTAGATACCCACGAGTCTGTGATTTAGTGTGTTCTAACGAGATAACTGTCATAGATCCTTGCTGTCCTTTCTAGCAAAATAACATCACAGATGCAAATAATGGATTTGTAATGAAAAAATGAATAAAATCATTCACCCACGCAGGGGTGAAACCGCTTATGTGGGCAACGCCCTGATGTCCTGTGAGAATCATTCACCCACGCAGGGGTGAAACTTAAGCTCTTTGAGCTTACCTGTAAATGTACCAGAATCATTCACCCATGCAGGGGTGAAACACTAAGTATTTATGGGAGATTTAGCCCTTATAATAATGATATAAATGTCATATGTAACGAAATGTTACAGAAAATAATTGTTAATACGTTAATGAATATTTTGTTTAACTGTAATTCACACCCATTTCAGAAATTCCGCATTCATCCCACAAGCCTGCCATATTTTCATTACTTTTTGGAAATAAGTATTCTAAATCATTTCCAATCTGTGATAATGATTTTTTTCAACTTCATTGAGTCTATCTATATTCATCACCCACAAAGACAAATCATGCCACATCCATAAGCTTTGTAACTTCCTATACCTTGACCATATCCTATAACAAAGCTTTCTTTATTTGTTATACTCATAACGCCTTCATATTCCCAAGTGCTGACGCAGGTAGGTCCACCATTTGCATTATTGGGCTTTGAAGAAATCTTAAAATTTTCTTTTCCCTTTTCTCTAATGACCAGAACCTTCATACCGCGTTTATCAAACTGTGCTTTTGTCCAATCAATACGTCTGCTCTCATCAGAAATATAATGCTTTTTACCATGTTCTGATACCCTTGGAACAGCTTTAATGCGGAAACGGATCTGCTCTCCCTCATGCACATTCTCAAGTCTGTCATCCATATCATATTGTGATACCATCTCAAAGATGCCATCACACATGGGTTTGATATCCGACTGGACCAGAAGATATTCCTGATCAAGTCTATATAGAACTTTAAAATCCTGTCTTGCAGAATTAAACAGATGCTGGACTTGTCTGTGCATCTCTGCTGCATCTGTAAGTGCTCTGCAAACGGCGGGCATATCTATATTGTATTTGTATACAGTGATAAACATATTTTTGTTTCCTTTCAAAATAAAAACCAGAAAAATCATTCACCTACGCAGGGGTGAAACGTCCACATCCTGATACTCATCCACCAGCACATAGAATCATTCACCCGCGTAGGGGTGAAACGAACATACCAAAGTCTGGCCGGGTAAGTATGAAGAATCATTCACCCGCGTAGGGGTGAAACCGTGTTTCGCAAGCCTCGCGATCAACAGTCTTGGAATCATTCACCCGCGTAGGGGTGAAACATACTTCTGCACTTTCCTTTGCATTCTGATTGAGAATCATTCACCCGCGTAGGGGTGAAACCCTATTTTGTACTTATCGTTAATTATTATGATGGAATCATTCACCCGCGTAGGGGTGAAACACTACTCCAGACGGTAAAAAACATTATGAATCAGAATCATTCACCTGCGTAGGGGTGAAACCGTAATCTCAATTTTTGTGAGCGGAGTTCCGTTGGAATCATTCACCCGCGTAGGGGTGAAACACTAAGTATTTATGCGATTTCTGAGAATCAAATATCGTGCGTTATCGTAAATTGTTACAAATATTACATTACCAATGGTGCTGATGGTATGCAGCATGCTCTGCCGAGACTGTAAGGATATATAGGATGCAGAAGGTGATATCTGATGTCCTTAATATAATCGTCATCGCCTTTAAGTATCACGGTATAGTTTTCTCCTACCAGATACTCTTTTCGTATCTGAGGCATGCCAGTAGACATCTTTCCACCGCCTGCACACTGAAAGTACATGTCATCTGTAAGCGGATGTACCGTCTGATCATCTATAATGATTTCCGGAGCATGGTCGATGTCGGGGATATGAATCTGAACATGGTTCCACAAGGCCTCCCTTTTCATGTCATCTTCTTCGTATGTGCCTTTTCTTGCAATCCCCATCGCACACTCTACGATGCCTTGTATAGCTGTATCTGTAGGCTGCCTGTTTGTACGTCTTGTAGCAGTCCAGGGGTTTTCGCCCCCATAGGACTGCATAAGACCTTTGAGCTGTAGTTTAAGTTCCATATTACTCTCCTATCATGGATGTAACGCAGTTGAGGGCATCATTTAATGATGCTGACTCACAATTGGAAGGGATTTCCTTGTAAACATCAGATAACCAGAACATCTTTTGATACTCATTTACTGCAAAAGTGCCTCCGGTGAGGTCTTCGGCGAATTTTACAAGTCTTTGAACACCAATGTCACCGACACTATTTGACTCTGTTGCTTTTACAACCTTTTCAAAGTCTGTATCTGCAGTCATAGGATACACTCTGGTACCTGCTGTGATAAGCACTGCAAGAGGCCTGGGGGTTGTGGCACTTGATGTCTGCTTTGCAGAAGGTGCAATAAGAAGGTAATCAGTAATGTATCTTCTAACAATTTCTTTTGACTCATCAATTGCCTTGTCGATAGCGGCCTGGTCAGCAGCATCAATATTTCTTAGCTTGTTCTCCAAAAGTGTGCGTGTACTGATACTTGTGTATCCATACATGACGTTTGCAGCGATATCATTAGCATCAAAGAATGCACTTCCTGTATCTGATACATCATTATTTAACCATTTCATGAAGTCAGGCTCTTTTACATAGGACTTTAAATCATCAACAGCGGTAAAGGTATCATTATCACCATACCAGCGGTCAATAGAGTACATATGTGAAATATGACGTGCAGCTTCGATTGTATCAAGCAATACATCAGTAGACATTCTGCCCATAAGAGCTGTTGTATTGTCTATAGATCTTTTCTTTGAATCATCTTCAATTTTCTTAAGCAGAGCTGCAGCTTTCGTTTTATTTGAGAAGAACTTTGCATCATCTGATGAATTTACAATGGCTTCTGTAATGACGGTTACATCGTAATCGGAAAAAGCCAGTATCTGTCCGGTTCCTTTTCCTTTATCGCCAAGGAAAGCAAGAACTGCCTTGATATAAGCCTCATCTTTTCCCATAGCTTCAAGCTTCTGTGCTACCTTCTGGGGAAGATATCTTGAGTGAACAGCATTATCTGTATATTCAGCTACTCTGATAGGACGTGACTGGGCTGCTGAGGATATTCTTACACGGGATGTACCCCCTGCTTTTATAGTCTTTACTCTTCCGTTGCTATCCCTGTTAAGAAGAGAAGGACCTATAGGTACAAGTTTATGTACCTCAATAAGGGGAAGTTTCTTCGCGTCCTCAAACTTTGTCATTAATTTATTAATATCTGTTCTGTTCATTTATTTTTCCTCCTGGCTATCCGTATCATTATTTATAATCTTGTTATGCTTTATCTTTATGATGGCATCAAGCCATCTGTCACGTCCACCATACTCCCATTTAATAAGGTCTCTTGTGAGTGTGAATACATTTGCTTTCTTTTTCTTTAAAACAATTTCCAGAAGCCAGTCAAGATCTCTGAAAAAGACTTCATTATCACGGCTATCTGATGCCATGAAAGCTTCTATTCTGCGCATTGAGGATTTACTCTTTCCTTTGTCGTACTCGGCTGCCAGAAGATCCTGCACGAGACAGCCATCTGTCCCAAGGTCATCTTGCTCACAGGCAATCTGAACTCCAAAAAGTATGCAATCCACAAGATATTTATCAGCAGGAATGTTTTCAGGAAAAAGACCGTAGAACAGTATCCTGTCATCAGGCTTTAACTCGTCTGCCCTAAGTCCTGCCGTTCTTTTTAGCTTAATTTTTTCACTTCTTCCAAGCCCTGCTATACGTCCAAGGACTTTGTTTGCCAGCTCCGTATAAGGATCAGCCTTTCTCTGGTCTTCCATATATATCCTCCTTTAATTTGCTCAGGTTGCCTCTTAAGCTCCTTTCAAATTTTCTTTTTATGATCACGTCTCCACGGATTCCGGGAATGTCATTAAAAATCATAAGGCAGAGGTTGTCGATTTTCTTTATGTATGTCTCCATGTCAACATCTTCGTCCTTTATGTATTCAGCAAAAAAGATGTTACCGGCATCTCTGTAAAATACTTCACGCACATCAAGATATTCTCTTGGAGCTGTTTCTTTGGCGGTACCGAATGCTTCTTTAGCATAGCTTATGCTCTTGGATAAAAGATAGAATCCTGATGTTTCTATATACTGTATGAATTTGTCTATCTCTGCCTGTTTATCTTTATCAAATAAAAGAGCAGAAGGAATATTATTTGCAGAACTATGTATGTTTCTAAACGGCTTATCTTTACCTTTGTAAAGACCGAAAAAAGATACTGTGAGTTTCTTAGGGATTGTATGCTCTTCATACATGATTTCTGTGATGTTTCTGGTATTTAATAGGTCTCCGGATGCCCTGCTCTGCTGAAGTATGCCCATATTGAACCAGAATTCTCTGTCCGTATCTGATTTTTCAGCATAATCAGTTTTTTTAGTTTGGTTATATCTTCGTATTGTTCCGGGGTGGGACAACTGAATCCTAAGTTTTATACTATTTAGTTCATTTTCTCCGATAGAAAAAATAGGATGCTGGTTATCAGTCTCAATGAAGACGTTGGTAAAGATATCATCCCTATAACTGTCTTCATCCAGAAGAACTTTCATGATGGGATAAAACTCATAGTTCATAACAGAAAATCTATCATACACTTCTCCATATTCATCCCTTCTCCAACATGGGATATCGTTGTCTGCTACAGGATCCATACCCAGGATAACAGTTGTAAAAAGATTATCTGCTTCATATAAGGTAAAGAGAGGCGTCGCGCCGCTGCTTCCCATTATCGGAGCCTTGGAACCGCGGCCTGTCTTTACGTGGCACATCATGTTGAACACCAGGTTGTAGACTGTGTGTTCCAGATTCCAATTCCTTTCATCCTTAAGATGATGTATAGGGTTATAGAATAAGTCGTTATTTCCCTGTCTTATAAGAGGACTCATGTTTTTTATATCGGTCTTTGCTTTTTTGATATCTGTGAATTCAGATGAAGCAGTCTGCATGAATGGATGCTCTTTATCAAACAAATCGAACCTTGACTTATATTTTTCAAAGTATTTATCTATTTCATTTTCATCAAAAGCCCCATCTTCAAATATATCGTAGATTTCTTCAGAATCTGCCGGACGGAATATATCTGTGGCAAGCTGTGTGAGAAATCTGTACATAGCGTACATTTCTGATTTTACAGGATAGTTATATTCAAGATTTTTGATTAGATGTGCCTGTTTTAGAATGTCTGTCAGACTACAGATTGCTTTATGTCCATCAGTAAAGCGTGCATTTAAGAACTTCTGGTTTATCAGATTTAAACTCATGAAAATTCTCCTTTGTGTTATTATGTGTAAAAATATCACAAAACCCGGTATAGAATTTTTTAGTGCAAAACAGCACTTTAATACAAAGATACAATTATCCTTAAATTCTAAAACAATTATATCATTCAACTTATCCACATCCAATCAAGCTTAAAGAGAATCTTTTTATATCAACATTATCTTTACCTTTCATTATGTGAATTTGATTTCAACACTCCGCTACTTAAAATAAAAGGACTGATATCTTGACTATGGTAAATTGGTAAATTGGTCAATTGATCAGTCCTTTATTCTACATGGTTTTTATAAATATAGGTCCCGGATTTATTTACAGTTTTGAAAATCTCTTATACTGTAATCAACAGTAGTTTTTTCTACTTAAAATGGACCGATGACTCCGTCCCCTAGGGCTATTATATAAAGAAAACCCCTTAGGCATATTGCTAAGAGGTTTTCTGCTTGGGTGTTATTTTACTTTTACGCTTTTAATCTTGCTCCAATTTGAGTATATCTTTTCGCCGTTCTTTTTGGAGAAGGTACGAATTCTTACGTAATACTTTGTTTTGGATTTAAGCTTCTTAATGGTTGTTTTAGTAGTTTTTGCTTTCTTAATGGTAACAGTCTTTGTAACGTTTTTCTTGAAACCCTTGTCTGTACTGTACTGGATTTCATAGCCCTTTATACCCTTTGCGGTCTGTTTTTTCCAAGAAAGTGAGATTTTGTTTTTACTTGCTTTGGGCTTTGAAAGAGTTGTACTCTTCTGCTTAGGATTGAGCTGTTCAGCTTTTTCTTCATTAACAGATGCTGCTTCAGAAGATTTTGCTGGCTCAACTGTGGGATTTATTGTTGGCTCCGGATCCTTCTTATTCTCAGATTCATTTGCATTTCCAGAATCAGAATTACCCTGCTGCTCTCCTACAGTTACATTACAGCTTGCCTTGATATTGGCATTAGTTTTCATGGTAGCTGTAATTGTTGCAGTACCCTCATTTACAGGTGTTACTTTTCCGGTTTCGTCAACTGTTGCTACACCGGGATTAGTTGATTCCCAATCAAACCTGTTGAGATTGAGCCTAGGAGCTATTGTAAGTGTCTGTGCTGAATCACGTTTTTTGAAGTTCAGTTTTGACTTGTTGAATGCGATTGAATTAACTTTACTAACAGTAACAACATCAAGGATCCATGGTTCATTGTCTGTAATTAGCGTAAGATCATATTCACCAGTTTCTTGTATTATTGTTCCGCCAACATATGCGTAAGTATTTTCATGATAACTTTGATCTACTATTGGTGAATCCATTTTTAGATTTCCATCTAATATCAAATTTACATCACAAGTAGGTCCAACATAACCAAAAATAATTGCGTTTCTTCCTTCACTTTGGGGTTCTCCAAAGTTTAAGGTTACTGTATTTTGCATTTCATCCTTTGTGGCATAGTGCAAATAGTCTTTTTCACCCTCTTTGGTAAGATTAAGGTCTGTGTCTATATAATAATTTCCATTAAATGATGGGGCCTTTCTCCATTCGTAGATAATGCCACCTGAATTATTGTGGGTTTCAAAATACAAACCAGCCTTATCTTCGAATCTCACAAAATGGTATTGGTAGTAAGAAAAAGCTGCCTGAACCGGCATAGAAGGCATGACGCCCAATGCTATAAATATAGCAAGTCCAAGCGCCAAAAGCCCTTTCATCCTGCTACGTATCTTTTTTAGATTAACTTTTTTCTCCATTTTCTCCCTCCAAAACTTCAACAATTCAAATAAATTATATATATAGTATATACCAATAATCATCTAATGATATTAGAAATATTTATAATGATGAAATAGGAGAATGATGATAAAATATTATCCTATTTTACATTTGTGTTGTTGCAAAAAATGAATACTTGGAGACAGGTATATAAGATTGAAAAATACATAGTAATTATATATCTTTTTGTAAGCGACTGAAGTAACGTCCTTATAATGGTGTAAATTGAATATTGTATTATAAAAGCCACTGGCTCTTATCTTTAGGTATAATAGAATCACCACAACCCTAAATAATACCGGAGGTAGAACACAATGGCTCAACTCAATATTACTTTAAATCAGGATGAAATTCTACAATTATTGTCATCAGACCATGATGAGGCATTTCGTAAGCTTTTAACTGACAGCCTTAATGCTGTCCTGGTTGCTGAATCAACTGAGCAGCTTGGTGCTGAACGTTACGAGCGCAGCGATGAACGCATGGATAGCCGGAATGGTTCCCGCGAACGCAAACTCAATACGCGTATAGGTACAATCACCCTGTCTGTGCCCAGGCATCGCAATCAGCCTTTCAAAACACTT
>NZ_AUJJ01000033.1:0-28069 GCF_000424165.1 Butyrivibrio sp. AE3006
TGAGCTGCCGTCCAATGGCTGTTTCCGTCATATCGGTAATCATGCCTTAGACAGAATGCCAGGATCTGCTGCTTGACCTTTTTAAGTGCGAGTTTATGATCATCGCGCATACGGAGGAATTCTTTTACTTCCTCGTCAGATGCGGTAGGAACATGTACCGGACTGTAGTTGTGCTGGGCAAGGCATTTTCCTATGATCTCAGCATCACGCTTATCCGTCTTGATCCTCTTTTTGCCACGTTGCTCCAGCATCGTGGTAGGAGCAAGGATCACACAGTCGACATGATGATCGGTCAACTGGTGATATAAGGTGTAACCGAGGCAGCCCGCCTCATAACCGCATACGAAGATAGTATCGTTTCCGTAGACGGTGCGAAGGAATTCCAGATACTTCAGGACTTCCTTATAATCTGCGGGTGTTCTTCTGGAATAGGAGCCTTTCTCTTTCTCCAGAGTATAAGCACAAAGTGTAAAACTTTCTTTGTGGACATCCATTCCTACGTAAACTGTGGTATTATTCATTTGTGACCTCCTTTTGTATGCGGTAATCCCTGTTACCATTTGTTTTAGCAACTATAGTATACAGGTAAATCCACGTTGCTACAAAATGGAGGTCATTACATATTGTCTAAAGAATAACTCAGAATAACCTACTAAGTATCGACAGATATCGATAATGGTGATGCAGTTTTCTATGTCACCTAAGCCCCTCAAGCACATTCCTTGTTTCTTTCATATCAGTCTTGGCGGCTTCTGCGTAGATATTTGTGGTATTAAGGCTCTTATGGTTAAGTTTTTTCTGCAATTTGAGTATATCGTGGTCTGTGGCCTCATAGAAGCTCATGGCGAAGCTGGATCTGAGCTTGTGAGGTGTGATTTTGTCAACATTGGAGCTGTCCGGGAGGGCGGCTCTTACGTATTTTTTTACAAGGCGCTCAACGGCGCGAACACCGATTCTTTCGCCGGAGAGGGCAGTGAAAGCGGGGAAGTTCCTGGTTTGCTTCAGATTGAACTTGGCTTTCTGCGTGGTGAAATAATCAAGAAGATACCCTGAGCATTCATTTGAAAAATAGACAGTCTGGGTATCGCCGCCTTTTCTAGTTACAACAACGCTACCTGATGCAAGGTCAAAGTCGTCCATATCAGTGCTTACAAGCTCGGACACACGAAGTCCGGTATCAAGGAAAAGCAGGATCATTGCTGAGTCTCGCTTGGTGTACAGATTATGATAATTTGTCTGTGCTGTGGAAAGTCCCGTACCATTGCGGACAGAATCCAATAATTTGGACTGTTCTTCATTTGTTAAAAAAATAACATCTTTTTGGGGAAGATCAATTCGCTTAGATATAGCCATAGGATTTAGCCTGATTTTGCCGGCTTTCATGAAATAACTGTACATACTGGCAACACTGGCTCTGCGACGTTTTGCAGTGGTGTTTTCATAGTTTTCGGCCATATCTGTCAAATAATTATTTATGTAAAGTACGTCCAAATTTGACAGATCATCCAGGGTCAGATCCTTCACAGAGATTTTCTTCTTTTTATATTCAGGGACACAATTCACGATAAAATCCAGAAAACGCTTGATGTCACGACAATATTCGAGCTTTGTGTTATGTGCGTCGACCTTGCCAAAATTGTAGATAAAAACAGAAACGAATTCCGGCATTTCTTCAAGAAGTGATTCAATCTGATCAGAACGGCTTTTTCTTTCCATGAAATCCTCCCAAGGTACGAATTGTGATACAATAAAACGTGTAAATGCAGAATAAATCTAAGGATTTTGCTACATACATATCATGATTCCATAATAACACAAAAAGCGACCTTGATACAAAATGAAGTTATTTATATTAAATGTTTTGCGACCAAGTACCAAAAATATAAATTTTACGACTAGGATCATGTTATAGGTGTTCTCAGGCTGCTTCTTTATTCATAAATATTTTGATAGTCGTTGCCAGATGCTGATGATGAACTTTGGTAGCATTAAACTTTACCGAGGCAAAAGCCATCTGCATAATAGGGCCTGTTGCAAAGGCACAGATAAGTGTTCCTATTCCTACAGGGCCTCCCAATAGCCATCCGATAAAAGTTGCAAGACTAAGAAGTGTAATGCTGACAATTCCAATAGGAATTTTTTTTGCACGTTTTGCAAGTGCAACAAGCAGTGTATCTCTGGGGCCACAGCCAAGAGAAGCACTCATATACGTGTACTGGGTATATGCCATGATCACCAGTCCAATGATCATTACCGGTATTCCGGTCCACAGGGAATCGCATTTATGTACGACATTCAGTTTATTAAAAAGATCAACTGCCTTGCCTACAACAAAGGCATCTATAAACATGGCAATGCCAATGGGTTCCTTAAGCGCAATATCTATTCCAAGGATCGCATAAGAAACAGCCACCGATGCTGTTCCGTATAGTATTCCCAGTGTATTCGACAATCCTAGATTAAGTACATCCCAGGGACCGGCACCGATATTTGCCTGAATTGTGAGATATACGCCGAAACCGTTAACAAATAAACTTATCGCTGCCAGAAACATATTTGCAACTATAGCTCTGGTCGTTCTATTTTCTTTTACTACAAAATTTCTAAACATTAATCAACACTACCTACTTCCGAAATAACAATAAATCAAAACTTCGCACCTGTCAGTTAACGGTAACCGCGACTTTCTTTGCAAGGCCATTCTTAGCAAATACATATACGCTGCAGCTTCCGGAATTAACTGCTGTTACCAATCCTTTCTTATCCACAGATGCCACGTTTGGATTGTCAGATCTGTATCGAAGTTTGGCTGCATATTTTTCAGGAAGAGCCTTTCTCTTTCCTTTTTCCATTTTTACAGAGGCCTTGACTCTTGCGCTGTTGCCTTTGCTTAAATTTATGGTTTTGGTGGAAAGCTTCACTTGTTTAGGGTTCTTATATTTTTTACTGTCCTTCCCTGCAAAGACCGCAGTCACTGTCTCACCGAGAAGCTTGTTATCGCTGTCATAGCCTTTTATATAAAGCTTTATGTTCTTTGTAAAATCTATCTTCTTGCCTTTGATCTTTTTAATCGTCACGGAATTAGATTTTACAGTCTTTGTGGGCTTCGTTTGGAATTTTTTTCCATAATAGGTTACATATACTTCATATTTAGCTATTCCTGCTGTCTTGTCCCAGGAAAATTTTATTTTTCCTTTTTTCTGGGTTATCTTAAGACTCGTATTAAAAGTGTAAGTCTCCGGCTGATTTTCAGAGTTGTTTTCAGCTATATATGTGTAAGTGAAGGTTTTATCTGATGTGATCGCCATACCTGTACCGGGTGTCACGTCCCAGCTTCCTGCTTTATAGCCATTACCGGGCTTGTCACCGACCTTGGGAATCTGGCTGTTAGTCAGCTTTAACACATCACTTCCATATCCTGAAAGTGTTACTCGTTTATCTTCTGTTGTGCCGTCACTCCAGTAGCCATTTACAACTCTGAAGGTCACAGTCTTTGTTATTTTATTAGGTGCCAGCGTTGCTTCTCCTGTTGCAGCATCCTTAACCACCTTATAATACTGATTGTCACTTACAAAATACTTAGCAGGATCCAGGTTTGCTCCACTTAATCCGGTGGTAAAGACTCTGGGCTCATCCAAACTCACACCTACTGACGCATTTGCGCCAATATTTTCTACAGTAATACAATTACTAACAGTATAATCTGCATCCAGATATACATTATTAGGGATATAGCTACCACCACGAGTCATAGTATTGCCACTAATCTTGGGATTTCCGGAAATTTTAAAGGTGTGGTTACTAAATTGATAACCAACGTATACTCCACCGCCGACGGTTTCATTAGAACTATTTGTTCCGGTGATTTGGTTATCAGTAATCTGACCTCCAGAAATAGTGCAATTTCCACTATCTTCGAGACTGACTCCTCCACCTAAACCAATGTTTCCGGTAGCCTGGTTTCCACATATCTTTCCACCATTCATAATGAAGTCACCACCGGAAAGTACACCTCCACCAGATGCTCGATGGGCGGCTCCTGCTATATTGCCACTTATTTCACCGCCATCCAATGTAAAAGTACCAGGTGATTTAACATCAACACCTCCGCCACTTATATCTGCTTTATTATTGGATATTTTTCCCCCATGCATCTCAAAGGTCGAAGTACCATATATAGCAACACCACCAGCCGTTTTGGAACTATTATTGCTTATTTCACCACCAAGCATATTTAAGGTACCATTAAGAATGTAGATTCCACCGGCAGCGTATTCTGTTTGGTTGCCGCATATCTTTCCACCATGTAAATTAACGGTACCTTGAATAAAAATGCCACCACCATATTTATTACTTCCATGTCCTGTACCACCGGTGATTTCTCCCTTATTTTCTTCATCATAGATATTAATAGTGGAATCGGTCGGCACAATTATTACACTATCGTCAGAAGTACTGCTGGTGTATTTGAGTTTTTTTCCATTAAGACATAGGTAGACTGTCTTTCCGGACGGAACCGTCCAGCCGGTATCAGTCAGAGTCACATCAGTAGTCAGGTAAATACTCAAGGTATTCCCGCTGTTGAAATCATCCTCTTGCGGCATGCTTGTAGAATTATTCCATGGTTCAAAAGTGATACCATTGTGAATATGCTCTCCCTCTGCCACAGCCACTTCAGGCATTAAAGTCAGCATCCCCATTACCAACATCATAGATAAAATCAGTACATAATCTCTTTTAAATAAGGTCTTCATTATTCACCTCCAAATTGATGAACTCTATTCTAATCCACAACTGACTGAATCCATTTTCCGACGATCTGAGTCAGTTTCATGCGCTGTCCGATAAAACTGTGGTTGCTGGCGATTTTTTCATACACGATTTTTCCCCCGGCTTCTTCAAGCTTGTCTGCCAAAGGTTTCAGCATCTTATCAGGTGGAGCTATCGTGTCATAGGACGCTTCCACAAACAGAACATTTTTGGTTAATAAGTCTTCATATCTGTTAAGGACGCTCAGCTCCTGCTGGTTAATAAGGGCATTCTCTTATCCGGTGAAAGAAGATACCCATAAAGATGAACTCCACCGCTAACGATATTTAATTCTACTATGTCCGGAAAAAACTGCGGATCATCTGCTTCAAATTCAACAAAAGCTTTTTCATAATCCATCCTGATCACCTCCTCATTTCTCCCTCACTATTGTAAACTCAAAATCCTTCAATTCGCTATCATAAATGCTAAACATGCGATAATTATCGTTAATTGACACATCATGCCCGTAGGAGTATTTGGTCTCTCCGTTTTTATCAGTGTATGAATAAAGCAGGTAAATCTGCTTTTCGACACCATTTAATTTTATCCTGGGTACAAAAATAAAAGTTTTTTCAGCAGATTTTACAGAATAACCGGATGCTGTAGAGTCTGCCTTGTTCCCGCGCCAATTTTGCAGATCTATACCTTCGATTGGCGTAAACTCCACATTTCCTCCAAAGACAGTGTCATAAAGAAAGTCGCCATATTCTCGCATATTAGGCTTTAAATACTCCTTCTCTTCGTCTGCCTTCTGAATTGCGCACTCATCCAAATAAGGGCGAAATGCATCTATAGATATGCCGTCCATCTCTGGCTGCAATATATCGAATGGATTTTGCCCATAAAAATCGTTAAATGCTTCTTCCGAAACACAGTCAAATACATATATTGAACTTGCGTGAAATTTCTTAAGGATTCCCTTTAAATCAAGAGATTTTAGATCGCATCCAACGGTATAGACATAATAGGATGCATTTTCGCGATAGAATTTTTCGGTGTCTGATCCGTCAAAATAGTCAGCTTCTATATACCGGAAGCCCATTCGACTATCCTGATAATTATGAATAGCCATTACCTTACCATCAAAACATGACGAAACTTCAGCCTGTATAGCCGAAGCTATTTCGTCGCTCTGATAGTCATCCGTTCCCTCGTCAGAAGCCTTTTTGTAGGGAATATATACAGTAAAATCTTTACCGTCATGCTGCATTTTAACCTGATAGTTACCAGTGGGGGTTTTGGAATAGCTGATAAAAATATCAGCATTTACATGAACATCATAATCTTTTTTGCTACTTAGAACTTCGGGAGTAAAGCCATACTTTTTTTCAACGTAGCTTATAGCGTTCTTCTCTGCCCTGTTGCGGTCAAGAACCTGCATGATTTTATTGCATACAAACAAGGCAATAGCAACCAAAATAAGTATGGCGATGATTTTAAGTATTACCCCCAAAAACTTTTTCACACCAATTCCCCTTTTTCCCCAGAGTTTATATGGACTATACGTCAGTCATTTTGAAAGCTGTCCACCATCTCCTGAAGCTCAACGTACCTGTCCATTTTTCTCTCTATTTCAGCATCAACTTCCTCTTTTTCCTTACTAAGTGCCATAAGCTTTGGATAATCCGTTGCAGCTTCTCCAATCTGGAACTCCAGTTCAGCACTCTTTTCTTCAAGAGCTTCTATCTCAGATTCGATATTATCGTACTCTCTCTGCTCTTTAAATGAGAGCTTTGTCTTCTCCCTCGGAGCGCGGTACTTACCCTTGGCGGATTTATCTTCTGCTGTGGACGCTTTGGGATTAGAGATAACCTCTGATACACCTGCAGCTTCCTTTTTATGAATGAGAAAATCTGAATAACCGCCCTCGCTTTGATACAGTGTTCCGTCTTTTTCGAAAGCAAAAATCCTTGTAACCACGCGGTCAAGGAAATATCTGTCGTGACTTACGGTGATGATGATTCCTGCAAAGCCGTCCAGATAGTCCTCCAGAATTCTGAGGGTCTGAATGTCCAGATCGTTAGTAGGCTCATCTAAAATGATTACGTTTGGCTGCTCCATAAGGACCTTAAGAAGGTATAATCTTCTCTTCTCACCGCCTGACAGCTTGGAAATCGGAGCATACTGCATCTCCGGATTAAAAAGAAACCTGTCGCACATAACAGACGCTGAAGTCAGACCGTCAGTGGTTCTTATGAATTCCGCAGTGTCTCTTATGTAGTCGATTACTCTCTTACTTTCATCCAGGGCTTCATTTTCCTGACCAAAGTAGCCTATCTTAATGGTCTGCCCTATTTCAACAGATCCGGAATCGGGAGTTACCGCATCCACAATGCATTTTAGGAGTGTGGACTTGCCGCAACCATTCGGCCCGATGATTCCTATTCTGTCCAGCTTGCCAAAAATATATGAAAAATCCTTAAAAAGGAGCTTGCCTTCATAGGATTTAGAAATCCCGTCAATAATAATGGTCTTATTGCCCATTCTTGTGGGAAGTGAGGAAAGCTCTACCTGTCTCTCCTCTTCCGGACGCTGTCTGTCACGCAGCTCTTCAAATCTCTGAATGTGGGCTTTTTGCTTGGTTGAGCGGGCTCTTGCGCCTCTTAGCATCCATGCAAGATCTTTTCTGTAAAGACTTGCAGCCTTTCTCTCAGCGGCCTGTTCGTAATCAAGTCTTTGCTGTTTTAATTCAAGAAATCCCGAATAATTGGACTCGTAGCGATACACACTGCCCTTATCAATTTCCAGAATCTGATTCGTTACTTCATCGAGGAAATATCTGTCATGGGTGATCATAAGCAGAGCACCTCTGAAATGCTGAAGGAAATCCTCAAGCCACTCGATCATGTCAGAATCGAGATGGTTAGTGGGCTCGTCCAGAATCAGAAGATCTGAAGGTGTCATGATGGCAGCAACAAGAGCTGCTCTCTTCTTCTGACCACCGGATAAAATAGACGGATTGCACTCAGGATCATCAATTCCAAACTTTGACAGAGTTGCCTTTATTTCTCCGATTTTGTCCCAATGATCGCCGCCTGCGTAAATGGTACCCGCAATATTCTCCAGAAGTGTCTTATCCATATCAAAAACAGGGTTCTGGGGAAGATATGATATACGAAGGCCGTTACTTACTATTACCTGCCCGCTGTCCGGAGTAGTCTTTCCTGCAACAATAGAAAGAAGCGTGGATTTTCCTGTTCCGTTGGTACCCACTACTCCGATTTTATCTGTATCGCTTATTCCTACGGAAACTCCGCTAAGAACAGGCTTTGACATATATGATTTTGAAACGTTTTCTACATTTAATATATTCATTACATTACCTAATCTAAGATTCTTAATATACTATAGAAAGAAACGCTTTAGATGTCCAATACTATTATCTCCAAATTGGACCACAGGGGACGGGGTTATATGGCCCAAAAATGAACCACTAACCCCGTCCCCTGGTCCATTTATATTTACACAAAATCAAAAATGGACATTTGCCCATTAATCCAGGACTTCTGCGCCACATCATTGATTTTGTCATCCGGTCTGTAGTTTCCTATCAAAAAAGGTGAGTCCGGGTTGTGATTCTTCATATTGGTTTTTACAAGGGAAACGTCATTGTTGGCATAACAATATCTGCACAGATGTCCGCAAGTATCATAAGCACCAATATCGCCGGATAAGTAGCACGCACACTCACTCCTGGCCCCTTTATGCTTGGGAGCATTCAGTTTATTTCCGATGGCACGCTCATAATCGGCGATTGTCATGCATCCTCTGCAATCTGCACCGTATTTTTCAAGAAAATCTCCTTCGGCGCAGGGCTTCACAAGCATGCCGTGCTTTCTTGCTATTCTTATGATTTCCTTTCCAAGAAATAGCTTGTCGTTTTCTGACACAGCCCTTACTTCCGGAAAATTTCTTTTTACTTTCTCATAGAGATCTATAAAACTGATAACTACAATTTCCGTATAACCTTCAAGAGATGAAGCCATTTTTTCAAAGGCCTTCAAATGATAATCTATTGTATACTTATCGCTTACAAATATTGGATCGTAACGCCAGCCTATAGCCTTGGTTCCAACCTTCCCTGACAAAAATTTAAAAGACTCAATGACCCGCTCCTTATCAGGAACCATTGGCTCTATATCCTTTCCGTAGGGAGTTATGGTAATGTACCAGAACTGCCCAAAATCTTTAACAAGATCAAGGTATGGAAAGAAAGGCTCAGGATTCTTGGAGCAAAAGCCAATAGCATCCACAACCTCAGGATTTATCACGTATCTGCTAACCTGAACCGGGTTATAGGGATTGCGCACACATACAAAGCCCTCTTTTATTCTATTTGCAAGCCACTTGGGGTAAAAGGCAGGGATATCTGTTCTCTGCCCTGTGTTGAGTATCATCTAAAAATACATCCTCTCCATGTACTGGTCCTGAAAAACACTGCTGTCAGCGAGACTGACCTCTTCGGCGGTGGAAGCAACCTCTATAAATCTGCTGCGCATACTTTCATCAAAGGCATACTTAACGGCGCCCTCTAAAGATGTATTTCCAACAGCCCGAGTTCTGTCTAAAAGTTCCTCCGGAAGAAGGCCGATTCCACAGGCTTTTTCCAGATTGATCTTTAGGCCAAAGCCCCCTGCCAAATAGGCAGCCCCCACCTGGTCGTAGCTGATGCCGTATGCCTGCAACAGGGTTTCCAAACCGGCTCTTATTGCGGCCTTGGCAAGCTGAACTTCTCTAATATCTTTCTGTGTAAAAAAGACCTGATCCGCGATCTTAAAGCCTTCTTCATCTATATCTTCATCGAGTAGACCTGTGTCATCAATAAACTCGTTCTTTAAAAGTTCATAGACTATCTCTATAACTCCGGTGCCGCAAAGTCCCACCGGTAGCTGATTTCCGATTGTGTCATATTTTACGGCTTCATCTTCGATGGTGATACTGCTTACAGCTCCCGGAATTCCGGCGGTGCCGCAGGATATGTTTCCGCCTTCAAAGGCAGGGCCTGCTGCGGTGCTGGCTACCATTATTTTGTCTTTGTTACCTATAGCCATCTCACCATTGGTGCCTAGATCAATCAAAACGCAGGGCTTTTCCGCCTGATCCATGCCCACTGCTACAATACCGCTGACAATGTCCGCTCCCACATACGTACTTATGCCGGGAAGCAAGGTACAGCCCTCTACGCTGCGGCAGCTTATGTCCACAGGAGTATAGGGTGCTACGCCGAGAGTTTCGCAGGGAAGCCCCTGCCATAGATGCTGCATGGTAGTATTGGCAGAGATGATCTCCGGGACGCTTTCAGCTACACCAAATGAGGACAACAACTCTTTAATATCCCCGCGTATCAGTTCTTTAAGCTCCTCGCCTTTTCCCTGATTGGCTGCCTGAATTCTGGATATTACATCTGCACCAAAGCTGCGCTGATGGTTGACTCCTGTTTCCGTCTTGATGATTTTCTTTCTGTCAGGATCAAGGAGTGCTGCAGCCAAAGTAGTTGTTCCTATATCTATTGCCACCACGGGATTTAGAGGCATTTCGCCCAAATCTTCCTCCGCGATGGCTGCAATTTCCATGGCTTCGTCTGAATCGTCTATCTCAACTGTGAAATCTCCGCTTACCCTTGTCTGACATGCAAGGCGAACGCCCTCTCTCAGGGCTTCTTCTGACAAGTGTTCCTTCTCTATATCCAGCGGCTTTGGAGCATCAGAAATAAATCGCACCCTGCATTTTCCGCAGGTGCCACGACCACCGCAGTCCGCATGGATACGGTTGCCTTTATCTCTCATGATCTCCAATATGCTTTTTCTTCCGTCGGAATTGCCGCTAAAACGTATTGTACTCATAGTAATCGCTGGTTAAAACCTCCTGTTTGGCGCTCTCTATAAATATATTTCATATTTTCCCATAATACCCCTTTAACATCAACACGCGGGAAGAATTCCTGATCAATCAATTACACTATCTGCCCAAAATTTGCCACCATGAAAAAGGCGCTATGTGCTCAATTACACATAGCGCCTTCATACTTATTACATCCGATAGATGACTTTTTTATTTAACCTTTATGCTCTTTACCTTACTCCAGTTGGAATATACTTTCTCGCCGTTCTTCTTGGAGTAGGTGCGGATTCTTACATAATATTTTTTCTTTGACTTAAGCTTTTTGAAAGTCTTTGTGGTGGTTTTTGTCTTGTTAATAGTGACTGTCTTAACGTTCTTCTCAAAGGATTTATCAGTACTGTACTGAATCTCGTAGCCCTTGATGCCCTTAGCAGTTACCTTCTTCCACTTCACAGTAAGTGTCTTCTTTCCTGCGCTGAGCTTGGAAACAGAAGACTTCTTCTGCTTTTTATCTACTGTCTCTGCAGGTGCCTCTTCTGTGGTTGTCTTAGGTGTTTCGTTATCTGTTGTTACCTTTTCAGAGGTTTCAGATGATGTATTTTCAGACTTATTTCCAGCTTCGCTGCCGGTATTACCGCTGTTTTCGTTAGTATCATCATTTCCTGTCTCTTCAGGAATGCTGTCATTTTTGATGATCTCAAGACCTTTTTTAGTGTCATAAACAGCAGTTACTGAGGATGAACCCTTAAGTGTAAGCTCTGTATCTTCAACAAGCTGACCATCAGCATAGATGCTGACGTTATAAGTACCTGCAGTGAGATAATCTGTAAGTCTGTAACCGGTTTTAGATGTCTGTACCATCTCCTTAGTTTCACCGCCTAATGCGATTTCCACCTTTGCCTTACCTGCTTCCTGCTCATATACGCTTCCATCTGCCAGTTTGTAAGCGATTTTTCCTGAGTTTATGGAATCAAACCACTCGCCTGTAGTGGAATTTACAAAAAGAACGAAAGTATCGGTCTCTTTTTCGCTTGCAGGGAATGTTACTGTGGCATTTGATGAAGGAACTTCGCCATTGCTCCAAACGCCGTCAAAATTAATCTTGAACTCGTAGGATATTGAACTTTCAGGAACGGTATAAGTAAATGTGCGTTTGAATACGCCACCGCCGATATAATCAAGACGAGATAATACATTTGCCTGATCCCAGCCGCCAAATTCCTTGAATTCATTTATGCCTGCTCTGTTAAAGAAGTTACCTGTCCAATTTGCGATTTTTTTAATATCCTGTACAACGTTGCCGTTTCCATCCTTGTGTGTGTCAAAACCTGTTACAACCTTGTCGTTATCAGCGAAATATCTGACGGTAACATCCTGTGAAGCCTTTGATGCATTACATACTTTTTCTTTGACTACTTTTCCGTTTACCAGAATGCTGACGGTATTTTCACCTGCGCTGAAAGGAAGAACAGCTTCATACATGTTTCCGTCATAAAGTGCCATGTTTGCGGTGTTTTCGCCTACACGTACCTGCAGGAAATCTCCGGGGAAAGCCTTAACGATACCGTCAAACTCATCTTCCTCAGAAGGCTCTTCCTGATTACCGGAACCCTGGCCTTCGTCTTCGCCGTTTTCATTCTCATTGCCTGTCTCTGCAGGATCATCATTACCGTTCTCATCTTCTGTGGTCTCAGGCTTCTGATAATATGCCTCGATCTCAAACATACTTACATAGGGACCTGAGAAGGATGATACATGAACTCTTAAATATCTTCCCTGAGCTTCATCGAATTTAAAATCCATGGGCTCTGTGGATGTGCTTTCACCGCTTGCAACAACGAAATAATCGCTATCCGGGGAGTCGGACATTTCCACTGTAAATACTGCGTTCTCAGTATTTACATAGGTTCCTGTTCCGCCAAAATACAGAATTACTTCGTCGATTTTTGTGCTCTTTTCAAAATCAACACGATACCAGATATCAGGATCCTCTTCGTGTGAAACTAAAAATGAAGTATAGCTTCCGTCAGTAAGATTACCTACGTTTCTTGCACCGATACCTCTTGTTGAACCTCTGCCGTTAGAGGAAGCGCTTCCCTGCTTGCCCTTGGCAAGGTTGGTATTGCCATCCATTCCTCTGCCCTCAAGATCAGGAACGTTATTGAGATCACTGTAAATTCCTGTGTATTTAAGTGCAGTTTCTTCGATCAGATTAACTGTATCAGCGTTATAGGAAACTCTGTTGTTCTTGTAGTCTGCACTCTCAACCAGAGCTGTAAGCGCATCCTTATCTTCTGAAGTAAAGCTGAATGCACTGTCTTTTCCTGTCATTGTGTAGTAAATGGTGCTTGCAGAGATAAGACTTGCAAGATCATTACCATGCACATTGTCGCCTTTTCTGTACCATTTCTTATTCTTGTCAAAATAAAGCTCGTAATATGCTTCACCTGCAGGAGCAAGTTTGGCATTAAAATCCTTTGCTACAGAAACATAAGCATTTGTAACTGTTGTCTGCATGCTCTTAAGTACGTCTTCATTAGCCCAAGGCATGTAAAATACCAGCTGCGGCTGTGAAGGAGCTTCCTCTATCCAGGGATAGAATGCTTCAGCACCCTGACGAAGAAGTGCCTCGGAAAAACCTGAGGATTTTTCCTGAAGTACCACATAATCATAGTCACCGTCTACGATTGCCGCTCTTGTGCTCTCCTTAAGAATGTCAGCCTGGTCAAACAAAGATGCACCCATCTGAGTTCTTGTATCTACCTGAGCATCAATTCCATCAAGTGCGAAAAGTGTCTGAAGCTTGCCGGCAACGTCGTTGTATCTTGTAAGGCTGTTACCAACCATAAGAATCTTTACTGTATCATCGGCAGCTCCATCAGCTTCTTCGGCTTCTTCAAGGGCCATAACTTCGAGCCCGGCATCAGCTTCATCTGCCTCTTCAATTACCTCAGTCTCAGGATATTCAATATCAGTAATATCTGTTGTAGCGTTATCCTCTTCGACATCAGAATAATCAGCTTCTTCTGTCGCAGTTTCCTCAGAAGTCTCTTCCGGCAGCTCATCACTTTTGTTTTCCTCTGCCTGCTCTTCTTCTTCTGAAGTGTTTTCATCAGTCTGAGCTTCCGGATTTTCCTGAGTTATCTCATTAACCTCATCAAGTTCCTGCTCATTTTGTTCATTTGTCACATCATCCACTGAAACATCCATGTCTGCGGCATATTCTGTTGCAGTCTGGTCTTCAGCAGCAAGTGATGTCACCCCGCCCTGCCCCAGAACAGTCGTTGTCAGGACTGTCGTCAGCATGAGCTTTGCAAAAAGTCTTTTCCACTTGGGACTTCTCTTTTTTGGCCTTTTTCCTCCCATATACATAAGTTTCTCCTTTTCCTCCACCTGCGGATCTGACAGCAAAAATCCCCAGGAATTCAGTTACTGTTTACCCATTAATCGCTGTCAATATGAAGTATATCTGAGGGATAAATTGATTAAAAATATGAAAACCTATATAATCATATATATAATTATATATATGCAAAAAGGAGGACTCCCCTATGAACCTGCTGGAACTGCGGTATTTCAGAACCGCTGCACAAATGGAAAATTTTTCAAAAGCTGCAGAACATCATCTTATTCCGCAGTCTGCCATAAGTGTAACCATCAAAAAGCTTGAGCGGGAACTGGGGTGCGAACTCTTTGACAGGTCAGGCAAAGCCATAAGATTAAACGATAAGGGCAAGCGCTTTCTTGAGGCTGTGGACCAGTCTTTAAGCGCATTGGATGCCGGAATCAATTCCCTTCGTGAGCATTCCGTAACAGGAATCGGTATAAACATTCAGAGCGGCATACATTTCATGACCTACCTTGTTCCCGATTTTGAAAAGATAAATCCGGGCATAAGGGTGTTTTTCCTGCAGGGAAATTCTGCAAAAAATAAGGAAGCTGATTTTACTTTCTATCAGCTCCCTGTGGATGAAAAAAAATATGATTATGTAGTTTTGATGGAGGATGAAATCATGGTTGTTATGCCAAAGTCTCATCATCTTTCAAAGAAAAAGCAAATTGACTTAAAGGCTTTGTCAGGCGAATCCTTCATCGCATATAACAAGAAAAACCAGCTGCGAATCCACACAACTTCTTTGTGTAAAGAAGCGGGATTTTCTCCGGATATCGCCTTTGAAGCAGATGATATGAAAAGTCTCCGCTCCATGGTAGAAGCCGGCCACGGAATCGCCCTTGTTCCCGGCACTTCCTGGATGCAGACATCTTCCAGCTATACATCTCTTATTCCGCTAAAGGGTCATCCCACGAGAACTCTTGTCCTTGCCTATCCCAAAGGCAAGAAGCTGAACAAAGAGGAAAAGCTCTTTCTTGATTTCACCACAGCGTGGTTTGATAAGCTTAGTGCTTCAAAACTAAGGTAAAGTAGGCTTCTTTTTGGAGAGCCAGCCCCTGAACACGCCGCCCTTAAGTATTGAAAGCACAATGAAAAAGAAATCCGCGCCAAAAATAAATATAAATGAAGGCAGCATTATTCTGGTGTAGTGCTTTCCATATTCTTTTTTACGGTTAATGCAGGTAGCAAGCCATATATCAAAGGTAATGATTCCGCAGCCAAAAAACAGAACCTCTGCAAGATCCTTAAGGAATCCAACAATTACATTTTTATCCAAGTAATTTCCTGTATTCATGCCTGTTATGACGAGATTCAAAACAGCGATTGCGAAAACTACCACGATCATGATCCGCATAACATTCATCATTACACCGCCGCCGATTCCGAGGCCGCCGCACCATTTTATACCGCTTCTGATACAGAAATTCTCCATATTCTGCATAAGCGGCTCATTCTGTCTCCCTTCGATAAAGCCGTTATTTGCTATAACGTAGACCTTAAGATCCGGCTTGTGCTCTTTACACCACGCCTCCATTGTTTTTAAAAAAGGAATAATGTGGGAAGGCACGCCGTCTACATAAAGCGGCATTGTGAAAACCACAGTGTCGGTATCCTCAAGCTCTTTCAGTATCTCTTCATGCTCTGCCCTTGTGCGAAGCTTCATTTTCTTTTTGTTTCCAAGCACAAAAAGGCTTGTCATATCCACTAAAAATCCGGAAGCAGAGAGCTTTTTCTTGGGGCTGCAATCTATGAATAATGTCTTCATATCTCTGATACCTCCAGTTTATCTATAGAATCCGTGAACCTAAGCTCAGTGGATGTGTATCCGTGATTCAATCTGTTTCTTTCTATCATCAGTTCCCATGTCTTTTTCTCATTATCAGCAATATCGCCGTAGACAATGACCTTGAAATTGCCCTTGCGACCATATCTAAGCGTATGATGCATCTGCCATCCGCGATATGTGCTAAAGGGTGTTGATGCTCCGATGGATCTGTCCAGGAGATTCTTGACGTTTGAACTGTAGCCGCCATAGGTGTTATCCGTGATTATGACAAGATCATCTGCCTGTCCCACAATTCTGCACATTTCATGCAGTGAATCGGACATGCTGCAGGTAGCGGGATGCTTGGTCCAGCAATTAAAACATCCCTGACAGGGAGCGTATTTTCCATCCGCCCATACTACTTTATCGCACGCTGCTTTAAGCTTTTCATTATAAGATTCATCAAGGTCATGGATTATAATTTTCATTATCAAAAAACCTCTTTTTCTTTATTCTGTTAACAGTATAAATAATAATGAAATCTAAATGGTATTTCCACCGAAAATAGCTTGTTTTACACTGTATTTTTGTGATAAATTTCTTTGAGGGGTGGAGACTGATCGCGTTCTAGACTTCTAAATCTAATTCTTAGAGGTGAGTGTATGAAAAAAAGTTTTAAAAATGCCATTATTATGATAATGGCGGCGCTTGTAGTGTTTTCAAGCATCAGTATTCACACTATGGCCGCAGGGGGATCAGGCGGCAACGTTATTAAACTGGCAGACGGACGCACTGTTTCCGATGGTGGGGAGCTTACATTGGAAGAGTTGAAAACTGCTAAATTTGTTCTTGGCGGCAATAAGCCCATGTATATTGCTTTAGTGGGTGCTCCATACGCATATTATATTAAAGACGATCCGGAACCTAACTGGGCCTATGAGGCACATATAAAGCCCGGCGATGAATATGATCTTTCATCCTGTGCAAAATGGTTTGCGCCTGATTATGTGGATTTTTGGGGTGATATGCCGAAAAACACCCATCTTACAGTGGAGACCTGCGATGATTATTCAGCTAAACATCCCGAGTATCACGAATATGTTTTCAGAATTCTTAATGGTATAGAATCATCTGAAGAACCGAAGGAAACTCCTAAGGAAAAGCCCAAGCAGGAGCCTGCTCACGGCACTGTTACCTATGAAAAGCGCGAACCTGAAAAGACTGAGCCTGCAAAAACCGAGGCTGCAGAAAACATCGATAAGACTCAGAAAAAGGCTAAATTTACTAAGACAAAATCAACAAAGACATCCATCACTTTGAACTGGAAAAAACAGAAAAAAGGAATCACCGGATATGAAATCCAGTGCAGCATGGACAAGTCATTTACAAAGAATGTAAAGACAGTAACTGTAAGCAAGGCAAAGACAACTTCTAAAACCATCAAAAAGCTTACGCCCGGCAGAAAGTATTACGTAAGAATTCGTACCTTCAAGAAAAATGGCGGCACAAAGACCTACTCCGATTGGAGCAAGCCCAAGGCCGTCAAAACAAAATTAAAAATCTATGTATGTAGAAAATAATTTAAGATATTGATGCCAGTAATACCATAACATCCTTATCCTTAGGCACCAGTCTGAATTTTCCGGTGGATGCAGGGATTATAAAGCTTTCAGCATAATGAATGGTCAAAGAAGGAAAGCTCCCATCACAGCTTTCTATTACAGCTTCTCTTCCATTTACCAGATTCCCTTGTATGACAGAATCATTACATTCAATATCGAAGGGATGGTCAATTGAATAACGCATTACTTCAATTGGTTCCCTGCTGTGAAGGCCTGTCCTTTCAACTTTGTATCCCTGCCCTTCATCCACTGTTTTTTCTTGATGAATCAGTTCTTCATATACATATTCCGTATCTCTATCCCACTGGATATTCTTAAGTCCATGGTCCACATGAATCGGTCGTGGAACACCATCTAATCCTACGCGTCCCCAATCCCATAATTTGAAGGTGAAAATATAAGGAGTTGAGCTTATTTCAAGAACCATACAACCCTCACCTGAGCAATGGACCGTTCCTGCAGGAATTAACAGATGATCATGCTTTTTGACCGGTATCTTGTTTACATACTTTTCAGCAGGAAAAGATAATTCCCCCTTTTCCGCTGCCTTAAGATCCCGGGCAACCTGCGCTTTGTCAACATCTGTCTTAACTCCCAGATATACATAATTCTGTTTTTCATCATCAACATCGAGAATATAATAACTTTCATCCTGAGTGTAATGCATACCGAATTGGTCCTGTATGTATTCTGTAAGAGGATGAACCTGAAGCGATAGATTTTCGCCATCTATCGTATCAAGGAAGTCAAAACGAATCGGGAATTCGGCGCCGTATCTTCCATGAACTCTCTCTCCCAAAAGCTGTCTTGGACAATACAGAGTAACATCAGTTGTCGGGAACTGAAGCACATTATCGCCATATCCGAGATTAATGGCATTTTCTTCCGGAACACCGTCAAAGCACCATGCCAGATTTTTCTCATTCTGTCCAACCCCCAGCATGTTCTGCATCCATTTTCCGCCCCATACTCCCGGATCAAAATAGGGTTCCATTCTAAAAGGTCTTGTGGAAACAACCTTTAATCCGGCGCGAAAGGCTTCGCCTGTCACCATTTTAAGATTTTCATCTCTGTTGGAATCGATCAGATAGTCCATGTCATCGAAATGTGACTTTTTATATCTGTCAGCAATCCTCCATTCGATGAAATATCCAATCTTATATTTGGTGAGAAACGGCGCGCTATTATTCGTGCAGTTCCAGTTAGCCATTCCGTTTCTGTATCGAAGCTGAATCTCCCATCTTGAGATGTCGCAGTAAACATGTATATCTGCTTTTGCAAATAACTCTGTAGCAAAGCCGACAAGTACTATAACTCCGCTCTTTTTCTTTATCTCATCCGATAATAACAGCCTTTTGCCGTCATCATAGAAAGCTTCCGGCCTTTTGTGACATATAACACCAAAAACTCGATCGTCCGTTATAAAATCTTTGAATTCCTCAAACCTCTTATTTTCTGGCTTTGCTGCATCTTCAATATCTATTACTTCTTCAGCCCGGAGTTTTCGCGCAATCTTCATGATAGCTGCCTTATTCACACCCGGATAGAGATCAAAAGACACCACAAGCAAATTTTTATTTTCATGCTCCTTTTTACGTAAAACAGCAGAATTCAGCTCTGTGATCATTTCCTCTGTATTACTGAAAACATGACTATCATAACCATCTATCTTAGTAACAGGAGCAAAATCATAGTTGTTATAACTGCTAAATTTACCCATACGACTCACTTTCTATAAATCTACCGAGTATTTATACCTGTTGCCCGGATAGTAACAGACGGAATATTCAAATAGTTCGTCATTTGGCAGAAAAGTTTTGCGGGTTCTGATAAAAATAGGCATATCAGCACTAATCTGAAGCATTTTTCTGACATCATCATTTGGAAGAGCCGCTTCAAGAGTATCGTTTCCCCTGACTATGTTAATGTTATATTTATCATGCAGGAACTGATACAGGGACTCCTTGTAATACCCCGGGTCAAGCGGAAGCTCCATGAGATTTTTCAGATATGTAACCGTATACACCAAGGGTTTGCCATCTACATCTCTGACCCTGCTTAGTTTATAGCAGGTATCACTTTTAAGAATCCCCAGAGAAAGTGCCGTCTTGGTATCGGGAGATATAAGTTCCATCTTGCAATATGAGGTCTTCATAGTAATATTGTGTTTTTTCATCTCTTCGGTAAAGCTGATCACGTTGCTGATTGCTTCACTGATTTTTTCATAAGACACAACGGTTCCTATACCTCTTGCTCTTTTTATATATCCCTCCTGAACCAGTGCAGCCAGGGCCTGTCTCGTCGTCACTCTGGAAATATCGTATTTATCCATGTATTCCTTTTCTGATGGAAGGATATCTCCTTTGACGTATTTGCCGCTCTCTATCTCCATACGTATCAGATCCTCCAATTGAAGGTATAGCGGTGTTGCCCCTTTTTCTCTGTTTAGTTCCATAAAAATAACCCCTTTTCTACAGTGTCTTCATTTCTGCAAGCAGCCCCTGCATAGCGCGTTTCGAAGTATTTCCCTCCAAAATGATTCTGATATTTCTTCTGTTAAGAAGCTTTCTTAGTGGGCCACCAAAAAAAGCAAAGCTTTTAGATATCTGTCCGCCAAGTATAAATGCCTCAGGTTTAAACTCCTCAATAAATGGCGCAATTGCCTGGACAACAATTTCTCCAAATGCTTCAAAAACTCTCAGTGCTTCCGGGTCCATTGAAAGGCATCTCAGGTAAAGCTCATATCCGTCAATATCTTCACCAATAGATCTTTGTGTCAGGTGGCTTAACCCTCTGACTGACACATAATCATCTATAATACCTTCACGAAACGGCGTATTATATATCCATCCGTTATCCGGAACACCTTTTTCAGAATATTTGATAACCTGCCCATTTTTTATAAAACAAGAGCCTGCGCCCGTTCCTATGCAAAGGCACATAATACTGTCATAATCAGCGGCTTCTCCGCAGCTATAGCACCCACGTGCGAAGGCTTCTATATCATGCAAAAAAAGCATTTGTGTCTCTGCAAAGCTATTATCACGCTTTAAAAGCTCGTCTCTTATAGAAATCCCATAGATAGCATCGTATTTATTTATCCCCTTCATCAGGCTTATTCCATTAGCAAAATCAAAAGGACCGGGAAACGCAAAGCCAATCTTAGTGAGCTTTTTATCGCCTTTAAGCTCTAGGATTATTTTATAAAAGTTATCAAAGATTTCTTCTTTTGTTTTTTCCGCCTTCGAGGGGTATTCCTGCAGCTCATCAGACAGCTCTCCAAAAGTATCGTAAACACCTACTTTTATGCCTGTTCCACCAACGTCAAACAACAGGCAGCACTCGTTATTATTCTGCATATCCGGTTAGTATTCCTTCATTTTCAGATTCACATTTCTCAAAAACATCTGCGACAGCACATTTTTCTTCTACCATTAACGTGTAGCGAAATTCATAGAAGCCGCCCAAACTAACCTTAAAGTTTGTTTCCCAGAAATTATTCATAGGCCAGGAAAAAACCTGGTCTCTGTTGCGTTTTTCATCAGCCTGATTGCAAAGCACAATCCTTCTTGGTTGTAAATCCCCAAGTGCGATAAGCGGCGCATCTTTCGTAACTAGCGCAATTGTTTTATCACCACTGTTCCAAGCCATGGTGTTCTGAATCAGATAAAAGTCCTGGCAGGTTCCCGGCAGCTGATCTATTCCCGGTCTGATTATGCAGCCGGTTTTGTTTACATAAAAGCTGTTGTCATTTCCTGCAGTAAAAGGAAGTGCTATATAGAGATTTTCAGGCTCCCACCTGCTGGATTTATGGATTCGAACATTAAACTCAAGTTTGGGTAATTCGGCATAAGCTTTAAGAAAAATTGTGTAAATCCCTGTTCCCATAAGCTCGTAATCCAATTCTATAGCACTGTAAACAGGACCATCCTCAACTATTCTTCTGTTTCTTAGTTTGCTTAAATATCTGTGTGTCGCACAAGATTTACGATTTCTTCCCATACGACGTCTCACGTCACAGGGGGTCGTATCGATATCCGTTATTTCGTACACTCCGGAAAAAGGAGCAAGCTCACTGTCAGACCTAATGAGCTCTGTCTGATCCTTATTCCATACAATGCTTTCGATTCCTTTATTTTCATTTAATCTGATGGTGAAGTATTCTGTATCAATCTGATATTCATCTATTCGTACATCCTGAAGTATATCTTCTATACCATCTGCACCTATATGAGCGTGATTTTTTACAGTGTTTTCCTTAAGCTCTTCATCATTTGCCAGATGAAGCTCTGCGAGGATCATCTCGCCTGCTTCCAAATCCACTTCAACCTCTACCTGCGTGGCTCTGGCAATTCCTTTCACCTGACTTTTCAGCACTTCACCGGTTTTGCTGTTTGTAACAACTATTGGCATTGATGCATCATAGCACACCCCGTCTATATATTCCCAAAACTCGATATACAGATAGCAGCTCGTTCTAAGTCTGTGATTATGTGGATTCTTAATAATATAACGCTGTGGCTTATCCTGACGAATCGACACCTCTCCCATATCCGCCATGATATCATCAAGCCCCTTTGATATTGCTGTGTTAGCATTGGTTGCATAGGCAGTCTTTTTGTATTCCAAAGACTCTACCATACTATCCCAAGGTTCTGATACGCTGCTGGAATACCCCCAGGTATGCTCTGCGTAAAGCATCAGGTTTTCCGCAGCACTTAGCATGTCTTCATTTGAAACGACCATGTTATCTGGATCAAGTTTTTTGCACAGATCATATTTTCTTGCAGCATCAAGATATATTTTTGTAGCAGCAGGCGTAGAACCAACACCGTCAGCCCACCAGTCTGTGAAGTCTCCTCTATAGGTGGGAATATTGGTGCATCGCTTTTCAACCTGCTCGAAGAACTGCTCCAGGGTAACCATTTTAAAGCGAATGCGACTCTCGAAAAGTTCTGTTAATTTGTGGGCCCTTCTTGCTATTTCAATATTTGGCGGAGCATTGTCTGTAATAGCACCTGATACCATGAATGGAACAAGATCATAGGGATACCCCTCCTGTTCCAGATTATCAAGGTATCGCCCAATGCGTTTTGTACAGATCTCCAATTCCTTTTGCTCAAGTGAATCTGAATCTTTATTTAAAACAGAATTATTTCTGAGGCCATCCGTATATTCATCATGAAATGTGTAATCGGAACCTGCATGCGGTACTAAGAACATCTCATTACCAAGATGATAATGATCACCATTCCACATCAGTATCCTGTTTCCGGATTCAGTCTCCCAGTAATAGGGGCATGTTTTCTTATAAAGCGGAAACATTCCGTGATGAGGATGTAATGCTGTATAAAAATACCTAATACCGTATCTGTGCAGAATCTCCGGATATCCCCAGGCCAGACCATTGATGTCTGCACTCATACCTGCCATAATGGTATGACCTATTCTTTTTCCATAATCCTCCACCTGCTTCATAACATCGCAAAAAGCAGCTTCCAGAGTCAGATCAGTCATATTTAGATAATTTCCGGAAAGACCGATCTCTCCACTTTTTACATAGGCCTCAAATTTATTTTTTAATTCATCATCCGCAAATTTGTAAAACTGTTTTACCTGCCAAAAATTCTCACACTGCCATACAAATCCCTGATATTCAGGCTTTTGCTGCTGGTGCATGAGGTCCAAAAGCTCGATTGCCTGCCTGATAAAATCATAATGATATCTTGTGATTTTATCCTGTCTTTCTGTATATCCGATATCAGTGTGTGAGTGGTGTATCAGATATACATCCCAAATTTTTTCTGACATTTTTTCTATACTCCTCTTTAACTATTTACTCATATAAGCAAATCCGGTCTGAAATTTTCCATTTAAAATGAAAAAGAGTATCAGAGTCGGAAGTGATGTGGCAATACAGGCTACAAACAGTGCAGGAGGATTACCTCCGCCTATCATAGACAGGCTTGCCATGATTGGACGCGTTTCCTCAGATTTTGTAAATGTCAGTCCAAACATCAGATCATTCCAACACCAGGTGAACTGTGATAAAAATACAATCGCCACCGGCGCCGTTGACATCGGGAGAAAAATTCTTGTTAAAATCTTGAACTCCGAAGCCCCTTCGATTCTTGCAGATTCGCACAACTCCCTGTCTATTCCCAGGAAGAAATTCCTGAAAACAAACATACTGTAAGGAATGCAGATGGCACAATAAAAAATGATCATTCCTATACGAGTATTATACAATCCAATCTTCTGATATGCTTTGAAAATCGGAATCAAATATACCTGAAACGGAAAAATTGTTCCGCAATATATCATTATGAACCAGAAAAACTTTTGCTTTATCCTAAGATGTGTAAGTGCATAGGCTGAAAACATAGCAATGATAACCGCCAAAATCGCACCGCTAAGGGCATATATCAATGTAACCATAAGTGATTGCAACACACGGTTACTCACCAGTGTTTTTATGTTTTCCAAAAGATAATTTCCCTGCGGCATAGCCCATAAGGATCCAAGATTGTACTCCTGCTTCGTCTTAAAAACATTCAGAAAAACGAAGAATATGGGAGACATCCATATAATCGATATTATCGATAAAATAACATTAAATATAATCTTAGTTCTTTTTGTTGTTTTCATCCGGCAGTACCTCTATTCTTCTCTAAATGTATTTTTCAGGTTAAAGTATGAAACGATAAGAATGACTACCGTTAAGACTATAGCTACTGCAGCGCCTCTTCCGTATCTGTTATAGATAAAACTCTCCTCATACATTGTAAGTGCCAATGTTTCTGATGAGCGATATGGGCCTCCCTTTGTCATAACCCAGATGCCATCAAATACTTTGAAGCTGTTTACAAGTGACATTAGAAGTACCACAATGATTGTCGGTCTTATCAACGGAAGTATCACTTTTGTGTACATTTTTACTGCGCCTACTCCATCTATCATGGCGGCTTCAACAGGCGAAAGATCCACATTTCTGAAAGCAGCCACATATAAAACCAGGTTAAGTCCAATGCCCTGCCAGATCCCCGTCAGTATCATTACAAAAGTATTTACATAGGGAACGGCAAGCCAGTCCTTTACCATTTCAGGATGCCCCATCAGTCCAAAAAGGTAAGGAATTCCATAGGTAGACAAAAGTGTGGCCATGATTACTCCGCTTACTGTGGCAGAAATGGCAGTAGGAAAATAAAAGACATTGGTAAAAAGCTTCGAAAAGGAGCTTTTAGTTATCATAATTGCCAGTAACAGCGGTAGTAAAACCGATATCACAAGCGAAGACACTACCCAAATAAGTGTATTTCCAACGGATATCAGAAAATTACTGTCCGAAAAAAGTGATCTGTAATTATCTATTCCGCAGAACATCATCTGATTAACGCCATCCCAGTCATGGAAACTAAGAAAAAATGTATACAGAATTGAAGATATAAAATATATTGCTACCAGTAAAACAGCCGGTGCGATATATAAATAATCCCTTATAACTGACTTTTCTTTATTTTGGCCAGCTTTAAAAGCCATATAATTCTCATCTCCTCCGTGATCATACAAACGGATGGGGGACCTTATGTCCCCCGCCTAAAGTCCGTTTTGTGATCTAGTTTATTGTCCGAATACTTCATCAGCCTTCTTCTGAATTACTGGTAAAATATCATCTGCGGTAGCTGCCTTTGTTTCGAATTTCATAAGCTCATCCAGTGCAACATCCCTTATTGCATCATTTGTGTTTTCGTAGTAGCGAAGCATCATTTCATATTTGCTGTCGTCCTGAGTAAGTGAAACCATCTGATTAGAAGTCGCATTTTCACTTACAACCTGGCTGGTGCACAAAAATCCTGTTACGTTAGTGAATACTGTCTGATTCTCTTTTGTGTACCAGCTCTTAAGAACTTCCTTGGCAGAGTCCTTATCATCACTGTTTTCAGCTACGCAAAGAGGTGCGATCTCATAAAAGATAATGCTCTTTTCCCCATTCATGGAAGGCACAACAAATACGCTCATATCTTCTTCGGGCTCCATGCCATAATCATTGGTCAGATTTTTGCATTCATAATTAGGTTCCAGCATCATGGCAACCGTTCCGTTTGCAAGGGATTTATCCATGTCTGTTATCTGCATGGGCTCTGAAAAATATCCCTTATCAATCATGTCCTGCCAGATGTGCATTACTTCAACAACCTTATCATCCGTATAGGCTATGGATCCGTCGCAAACGCCCTGATAGAGATCCGGATCATAAGCAGCCAGCATCGCCTGGAACCAGATAAATCCTGCCCAGCTGTCATTCTTAAGTGCGATTGGTGTGATGCCTTTTGACTTAAGAGTCTCACATACAGATAAAAGCTCATCAAAGGTGGTAGGTACTTCAATGTTGTTTTCAGCAAATACATTTTTGTTATAGATGATCATGTTGTAGATTATGCTGTAGGGTACTGCATAGATTTTGCCATCGTATGTAAGTGAGTCTTTAACACTGTCTGCAACACCGTTAGGAACAACATATTCATTCCATATATCAGTCAGATCTGCCAGATTTCCGCTCTCAGCAAGTGTCATCAGCTGCGGGCCGCTCCACCAGGTGAAAAGCCCCGGTGCGTCAGCCGTTGTGATTGACTGTTGAAGTGCTGTCTGGTAAGAAGCTGTGTCAGGATAAGCCACGCAGGATACGTTAACTCCGCTTAGAGAGGATGCGCTTTCCGTGAGCTCATCTATCGCTGACTGATCTGTATTATTTAATTTGTCATTCCATAATTCTACTGTTCCGGTTTTTGCTCCTAAAACGGCTGCTCCATCATTTGCACCTGTACTACCTGCATTAGATGATCCGCAGCCTGTCAGAGCACCCGCCAAAATAGCTGTACCAAGAGCATAAGCTATTAGTTCCCTTTTCATTTCAATCCTCCTATTGTGTGTGTATTTCAATTTATTTAAGATGGTATACCGCTCTTTCAAATGTTATAACATTATAATATTACGATAATTAAACCAGTCAATTCATTTTCCGCATTTAGATTATTTTCATGGTTTTACTTAAAACATTTTGTCTAAAATGCACAGATTGGGTGCTTTTGGCCATTAAAAAAGCTATCCATACAGCAATATTATTGCTAAATGGATAGCCCCGGTGCATATACTCTTAAGAGAGGGTTATTCTCTAAGTAATGCCTGTTTATGTTCGCTTTTTATAATTATTCACCAATGGGTGTGAATTCAATAATGGGCTTATGTTCTCTCTCAGCCATGAGCTTGTCGAACTCCTCCTGGCCACCGGTATATTCTAAAGTATCCTCATAAGAATTGTTTTCTCTTGTGAATCCGCTGAATTCATTGGCTCCGCTATCAATACCATCTGAGATCATATCCTTCTGCCATCCTCAATTCTGAGCGGACAAGCTGAACCATTGCCGGTAACCTGACCAAAATATACTACCTCACCATCAAGCTTGCCATAGATAGAAGCCTGATATGCAGAGTGATCATACTCAAAAACAAGATCAGTTACTGCAAGCAGCTCATCCTCGTAACCGGTAAGCTTAATGTAAGCATATCCCTGTCCCTCAGTCAGCTCAGAAATAACTTCATCATAGGATTCAAAAGAAGTTTTTCCTGACTGCTCCTCAAGGAAATCGTTTGGCATATTCGTAAAGGGTTCATTGTCCTCTGAATACATCTGCTCAGCTATAGCCTGAATATCAAATCCATCAAGGTCTGCTGCAGCAACTGAAAGGGAATATGCTATTCCTATCTCCATATCATACCAGGTGATCATGTCAACATAACCAGTATCGTTTACGCTGCGATAGGTTTTGCCGATCATGTTTCCTCCACCCCAGTTAGCCATTGTCACTTCGTCGGGGCCTACTGTCCACTCTACGTAGTTACCTGCGATATCTGCATCCTCTGCCGCACCCTGCTGAGCTCTTGCTGTAAAATTCATGTCATCCAGAGAAAAACTAAGCTGAATCAAAGGCCCGATACCCTTATCAGGATCACCAAGTTCTTCGCACTTCATCCAAACCTGATCCTGCGCACCATCGGGAGCTTTGAACAATCTGTCGCAACATCCCTGAGCCTCACCCTCTGTGATCTCTACCCATGGATTTGCCATTCCAACTGTGTTTTCCTCCTCTGATGTAGAAGTAGCTTCAACAGCATCTGCCTGAGCCACGTCCTCATCAGAAATCTCTGCAGCAGCCGCTTCTGAAGTTTCCTGGGCTTCAGGCTCAACCGGTGCACCTGCTGTGCTGCCGCATCCCATAACGCCGGCAGCGGATACTGTCAATACAGTGATTAACATTACCATCTTATTTTTCATAATATCTCTCCCTCATAATTAAATCGAAATTATTAGCCCGGAAATAATCAGATTTCCAACATATATCGCTGACTTATCTCCACACAAGCACCTTAACACTGTAAGTCCAACAAAAGTCCAACAAAACAAATAATTAAATCCCATTTTACATTTGTGTTGTTGTAAAAACGAATACTTGGAGACAGGTATATAAGATAGAAATATACATAGAAATTATATATCTTTTTGTAAGCGACTGAGCGAGGCAGGTATATAAGGATAGAAATATGATGCACTTTTATATACTTTTTTCTGTGCTTTAT
>NZ_AUJJ01000034.1:0-28039 GCF_000424165.1 Butyrivibrio sp. AE3006
GATAGCGTAAATCAAAATTCGGAAACAAAAGGGTGGAATACACCCGGAATCATTTAAGATCAGACTTTGTCTCCGTTATTATACAGCACTGAAGCCCCCGTTACCAGCCCCTAGCCGTTTGTTCCCTGCGGAACCTTGTGTTCCGCTTATATTCCTTGGTCTGCTTGTTGACTACTTTATCTGCCAGTAAATATCAGTCAACCCCAAAGCCGCTTTGCGGTGCGCCGTGCGCAGGGTTGACAGATATTTCCTGACAGATATTCTGTAGTCAAGCAGATCAAGGATATCTGTGCGCCTCAGCGCACTTTATTCAAGGGCAGAGGCGTCAGCCTCTGGCTTCCTTTTTAAGCAAGTTTCTGATCTATGATATCTTTAAGCCATTTCATGCTTGTTTTCTCTAAGCCCAACACATGGGTATTCAGTTTATCTGCATAATCCCATCCATTCTGACGTCTCTTTATGTCAGCTATAAGATCATCCTGTTCCTTTCTCTTTGCCTCAAGCGTCTGATGCCTTTCCTGATATCTGAGCAGATCTATGATCTTACCATCGTTTCTTGTATACGCTCTGAGCTTTGAGATGTTATCGCAGCCCAGCTCACTCCATCCCATGGGTCTGCTGCTGAGCCGGTCGCTTAAGACATGGCTTACCTGTCCCTCTGCACAGCACTTCCATGCTCCTCCTGATTCGGTAGATCGGATCTCGATTCCATCCCAGTTGTTCATGAAGTAATCCCGGCTTTCCTTTACCTCTTCGTATTTGTTGCTGCCTTTATCAGTTACCTCAAGTATTGCTCTGAACGCTTCTTTAAGCCCATTCTTGTCAGCTTCATTTATGCATTCCCACATGTATTCTTTCATTTCATCTTCGTTTCCCAGATGGCATACTGATTGGTTCAGGTACTTCATCATGTGGAACTTATCCAATACAAACCGTCCATTCAGAAGAACTTCAGCGCCTGTCCTGATCCATGATGCCCCATCTCCAGCAACATAGATTCTCTCGAGCACATCCAGATCATAGTTGGCGGATATGTAGTCCTGGACTTCCTGCCAGAACTTATAGTTGTTCTCTGATCCTTTATATACCCCACAGAAAGTATGCTTGCCTACAAGCCTGTATCGGTGGTTCTTTGAGTCTTCAGGCGCATCATCTACTACATCCTCAAACAGGACAATTATCTTATCGATTATGGTATTTATCTTATTGCCTGCACTGCTGATTTTCAGGTCACCCTTTTTATCCCAAAACTGCGCAGCAACGTGATCCTCATCTGCAACGATATGGAGATTCTTGAGTTTCTTTTTCTCGGGCAGTTCCTTTATGGGGAAATCAACTACCAGTCCATGAACGATATCCTTGACTGTCTCTTTACTTACCTGATCAGTCAGATTTACTTTCTTTCCAGCCTTGGCATAACTGCTTTCTACCGCTTCCTCGAGTATCTTGGCTGCTGCAGCCATGGTGACTTTCTGGTTGTCATCGAATCCCATGATCAGGTCTAAAAGGTAGATGTATTCTCCTCCTTGCTTTGGTACATAACCTCTTCTCTTGAAAGATATGGTACCCATAACATCAACAAGAGATCTGGGCATATCCTTCTGCTCGACATAATACTTGTTCTTTCTTACAAGGCTCTTGAATATCTCCTCATCAATCTGCTCATATATCTCACTGATAAGCCTGCATCCAAGCTTTAACACACGCTCATGAACATCGTTTGAAAGATCTGCTGCATCCTTCTCTCCATCAAGGAGACTTCTGACATTTTTCTCAATCTCCTTGATATCATTCTGAATAAACTGTAGTATACTGTTGTACATGGAAAGCACCGCCTTTTTAGATTTTTGTCGCAAACTCAATCTTAACATGAAGGCTGGTGCTTTTCCTTTTTTTATTTCTCCGAATCTATATTTACCCTAATGCCGGATACTAATACAGAAACATTCAATAAAATTCGTATTTAATCATAGCAAAAAGCTGCCAGAAAGGTCCGCGACGAGCTTTCAATCATGTATCCTGGCAGGCTTGCAGATTAATGATTTAAACCTCTATCTCATTTTGGGATAGAGGTTATTCTTGCAAATTTATAGATTAGTCCGTCTATAATCACCAAATGTATTTCTACATGTGCGACAATAATATCGAGGAGACTCTTCACCACGGATGCATCCTCCCAACACAATACGCTTTTCCTCAATCAGCTTTTCCATTCTTGGATCAACTGGTTCATCAATTGTTATCCACGCTGGTAGTCCGTATGATATTTCTGTTATTTCCTTCGAGCCACATTTTTCACAGACCACGCCGATACGCTTTGGAGTTATAACGTTTTTTGAAATTCTATTTTTTCTCTTACCCATAATATCCAAATAGACCTTCTTTTTGTCAAATACTGACTCTCAGTCGATAAACTTCAATTTATCGATTTCATATGCGAATAATCATACTACAATCAGTGATACAATCACAAACTTATATTGACTTATGCCTTCATAAATGTATAGTCAGAAAAAGGGAGTAACCAATCTGATTGCTCCCTCATAAATCTAATCGATTATCTATTCTAGTCCAGGACGGTTTAGAAAGCCCTGCTTCTTTCCAATCTTCTATCTCTATACTATATGGATTATCTTTATCTTTACTTGTAACATACATTGCTAAAATAGCAATAGTATCATCATCTACAACTATAGCAGGTCTTCTCTTTTCAACATCCTTATCCCCCATAAGGAAAGTGAATCCACCACACCTCACCAACGTTATACTTTCCCACTTTTCAAAACCTCTTGCTTATATATTTCATCCCACTCATCGTCTAGAATCCAATCATCATCTGGAGGAAGGTCTTCAATTCTAACAGCATTTTTGTGCAATAAATCTCTATTCTCCTTAAGATAATCCTTAAAGTCTTGAACAGATTTAATTTTAGCCATGTCATCCTCCTTTCTGAACGCCTTATAAAGAAAAGGTTCATCTAATTTATTGATATTCTATCACAGAACAAAAACAAGTTGAATATGTAAGTAGTGGACGCATACCTTAATAAAAGCTGCACTCTGCTAAATCCAGTGTATAAACCCTTATGTTTCAAACGATATTCCGACAAAATCTTCCTCATATATGCATTACTAATATGCATATTATGCCTTTAATTAATCCCATATAATGAAAAAATTACACATTTCCAGCAATGCAAAATAGATGAGCAGTTAAGTATTTTCCTTAATTTTTTAATAACTTACGTAAATAACATACAAAAAAGAATCCCGCATGATACTGCAATCCCGCATATTTACTGATATCTGTTTGGTGCGCAAACAGGGAATCGCGCCCGTGACCCTCACACTGCCAGTGTGATGCGCTCCCATCTGCGCTAATGCCCCAAATATCAGACATAAACCGCAACTTATAGGAACTGTTTTTGCAGAAATTTGGATGTTCTATCTTTGTGGATTCACTTACAATATCATAAAGAAAAGAATCCGTTTAAGGGGAATGATTATAGGAAAGCGTAGAAAATACAAGAAACTGAAGAAAAAGCTCGAAAAGCGCATGCTTAATATCTCACCACTTGAATGGCTTGGACTTTACAGAAGAGTCAGTGTGGCAGAATATGCCTATGTTTCTGGAAAAGTATCTTTCTTGGAAGCATCCCAGTTTCTAGCGGAAAGCGATGCATTCTGTAAAATCATAGCAGCCGTGGCACTTGATGAGGATAATATAAGGAAAATCCCCCGAATCCTTTTAAGGTTAAGCCTCGTTTCAACCATTCTTGCGAAGAGTAATCCGAAAGTAAGGAAAAAACTTAGATAAAAACTGTCTCTAATAAAACCTTTATTTGGTGGGGCTGCTTTGGGTTATAGGTTCTCTATCTCTTTGATCTCAGGGATTGAATAGTCGTGTGAATCTTATATTACGAGCATTTTGCCCATGTTCATTGTGAATCCCCATCTTCACTTCCCCAGATCTCTATTATGAAATCCTTTGCATCCAGCTCCTCTTCCTAACCAAAGATGTTAAGCTGCTTAGCAGTTTCAACCATGGCATTATATTCATTTTTCTCTGCTTCTGTCAGTTCTCTTGGCACAGATTAAATCTCCTGTTCATACAATTTTTGTAGATTGCTGATTTTTAGCTCAACCTCCGCATCTTGCGTAAGGTCAAATACCATACGATAGCAGTCCAGAGCCTGTGCATATTGACCGGCTGCTTCTGCCTCACCGCCTGCTTTATATAAAAGCGCAAGAGTTACGCCATTTGCCTCAGTAGGAATATCATGTCTTTTCAATATCTTCTGAAGTTCATCAGGGCTCTTTTCCTCTACTGCCCGGTTTAGGGCCTTTTCCAGGAACTGTATCTCTTCCTCAGCCTGATTAGTCTTTTCAAATAGCTGACTATACATGTAGCAGGCTGAAGACAATTCCGGATCATATTTCTCAAGGTAATACCATCCCAGGTTTCTGTAATAAGCCCCCATCTCAGCTCTTGTGCAGCAGAAATTATAGGAATCTCTTGTATATGAATACTCTCCTTCAATATCACCAAGCTGTTTGCAGCATGAGATTATTGAAAGAATTGATTCCATATCCACAGGATTTTCAAAGTGAGCCTTGATCCACTCCTGCATTGCAGCGTCTGTATTACCTTCTGACATTAACTGCCTTGCCTTTTCCTTATGAGCCCCGGCATAATCTGTCTCTGAAATCTCATACTCACTGCCACCGGATACATAATACTCATATAGGAATACTTCAGATATATGATTTAAGCTTACTTTCGCTATTTTCCCCTTGTCAGCCATACTATTTTCTCCCACCTGTCACCAGCTTTCAATCATTGATTCTCTATAAATGTATAAAATTCAAATTTTTTATAGCTTATTATAGCATTTGCGCATTATTGCTCAAACAGACAAAAAGAGCCGGAGCTGAATCCGACTCTAAAGATTATATGATATTTACGCATCCTTATATGCTGACAGCGCTTCCGTAAGCTGAAGGGTATAATTCTTTGTCAGCTTTGAAGCACCAAGTGGATATGAATCCGGAAGAACTTCTGAGCACACCTCCGGTTCCCAGTAAAAAATACCAAGCCCTTCATTATCCGGTACTCTCTTAAGCATCCTTATTGTGTCTCCTATGAGCTGTCTTGTTTCTTCAGCCTCATATTCCGGTCCGCCTATTTCTGCTATCATAACAGGTTTATGGAATCTTCCCCTGTACATATCAATACATCTTGTCCAGTTGCTTATACTTGAATCGACATTTTCTTCAGGATTCTCCTTATTTATCAGGTCACACCAGTATGGGTAATCCGAAAATCCAAGTATATCTGTCAGCCCACCATTATCAAAAAAGTTTTCCAAAAAAGGCATTACCCAGTCAGGATGCTGACCGCTTGCAAGGTGAAGAACAACTTTACAATCCGGAAATACCCTTTTTACAGCCAGATACCCGCTGTTTATGTATTCAACCAACTGTACAGGATGTTTTTCAAGATCCCCCATAGGATGCATCATCCCTGGATTTATCTCATTTCCGACCTGAACCCATTCAGGAGATATACCCATATCTTTCATGATGCTCAGAACATTTTCAGTATGCTCGCCAACCTTTTTACATAACTCCTCATGGGATAGTCCGGCCCATGCCTTGGGAATATACTGTTTTTTGGGATCTGCAAATTCATCACTATAATGAAAATCCAGCATAATGCGCATGCCGGCTCTTTTTGCCCTTAAAGCGGCCTCAGCCACCCTTGATGCATCGCAGTATCCAAGCATTACCATAGTCCCGTCTTTTTCCTCAACATAGCCTTCCCTTGGAGGATCGACAAATATCCTGAATCTCACTGAATCAGTACCTTTTTCCTTTACTGCCTCCAGACACGATACATTTTTACCTTTTTCATTAACCCATTTAAATCCCCTGTCCTCAAGCTGGGTCATCCATCCAAGATCAGCCCCATATGCAAATTTATTCTTCATCATCAGTAGTCCTTTATTCTTGTTATTTTAGAAAAGCCGCACATGGCGGCTTTTCCGTTTGTATTATTTATCTCGTTGCTTTCCATGCATCATACTGTGTGCTGAATTCATCAAGAACGTTCTGAAGGCCTGAATCATAGCAAGCTTTGATCATCTCATCTATTGTAGAATCCACATCATCTACAAGTCCAAGCTCCAGCATGGGTACATAGTCATTAAGCACAGCACTTACAGCCGCCTTGTAATCAGCCACATTTGAATCATCAAATACAAATGTTACTGTAGGATTATTAACTACCCTCTCCTCCCAGCTTTCTGTTACCTTTTCAGCCCTGGGATCACCACCTGCTTCTTTAAGATCCCCATTTTTGATAGCCCATGATGCAGAAATCGCATATGCAGCAAAATCTCCTGCCTTATCAGTTTCCGTATATTCGCCCGCATCATTTATCGTATAGTGCTCATCTTCTACTCCAAGAATCCAGAGATGGTTAAGATATGTATCACACTTCAGAATATCCAGTACCATTGCTGCTCTAGCAGGATCAGCACTTCCCGCAGCTATGGCCATGTCATTATTTGAATAACATTCACAGCCTACAAGATTGTTCTTTGTAAGGTCATAAGCAGCACCAACTACCCCCTCAGTCTGCTCTGCCTGTTCTATATACGTGAATACTGAGGTATTCCATGCGATTGATGCACCCTGAAGATTTCCAAAAGCATCGTCATCGGTAACAGTGTTTGTAAGGGCACTTCTGCTCCATGCTCCCGCATCTGCCAGTTCCTTCATGTCATTGGCATAGCTTTTGAAAAGATCTGTCTCATATACAAGCTTGATATCAGATGCTTCAGGCAGTGAGCCCTCTTTATAGTTATAGATAAGGTCAAAGTAATCACTGTCAAGAGCAAGGAATGTATCCTCCTGCTGTCTGTATACGTCCCAGAGTTCGTTGTTATCACCCGAAGCTGCAAGCGCATAAATTCCGCTTTCCGGTGTCTCTTTTTCAGCGATAGTCTTTGCATAATTCATGTAATCATCCCAGTTATCAAGTGAACTGATACCATATTTATCTGCAAGATCCTGTCTTATTGCGACTATCTTGCCCATAGGTGATGCCTGGTTTGAAGGAACCGCAATTGTCTGACCGGAAATTGTTGTCTCATCCCAACTCTCAGCTGCCTGGAATCTGCTTGTGAGAGGCATGTTTTTTGAAATAAAGTCGGTATCAAGCACGTAGAACGATCCTTTTGCAGCCTCCGTGTACATAAAACACCATGGTGCGGTGAAGATAAGATCTACCTGACCGCCAGTAAGAGTAAGCGGATACATCTGCTGATAATCTGACCAGCTGAGAAAACTTACTTCCACTTCTGTATTAAAGGGCTCAAGATATTCATTTGTCTTTGCAAGAACATCATCCCACGCAGCAGGCGTATCACCTATGAGCGTAATATTCACGGTCTTATGCTCAGACAGATCTACATCCCCATACATTTCAGGAGTAGCTTTTACGATCCCTTCTCCTATTTTTGCAGGAAGCTCATCAAGCGATACAGATGCTGACGTTGCAGTAGCTTCGTCCTCTATCTCTATATCTCCTGCGTTTTCCATACTCCCGCTTTCTGTTTCACTTGAAGCTGATCCACATCCTGCAAGCATTGATGCTGTCATAATCATGCTCAGAATTACTGACAATACCTTCTTTCTCATTATTATTTGTCCTCCTTTAACTCTTTAACCCCTTAAGGGTAATCCTAACTATTTTTCATTACACATATATCAAGGATTTCTTCCCTAAAATCTCATCATCCCTTGACCGCTCCTATCGTAAGTCCCTTGACAAAATATCTCTGGACAAAGGGATACAACAGCACTATCGGACCTGTCGCGATTATAGTCATTGCCATCTTCATTCCCTCAAGTGGTATGGATGGAAGCGCAATGCCTGACTTTTCAGCCACTATCCTCATCGCCTCTGCACTCCCCAGGATCCTCTGAAGGTAGTACTGCAAAGTGAACATATCCTCATTTGTTACAAACAGCATGCAGTTATACCAGTCATTCCAGTATGCAAGTGCTGCAAACAGCGAAAGCGTTGCTATAAGAGGCTTGCTCAGTGGAAGTATCAGCTTTGCAAATATGGTTATGTCGTTTGCACCATCGATTTTTGCAGACTCTGTTATCTCTGCGGGAATACCTGCCATGAAAGATTTTGCAATGATCATGTTCCATACAGAAAACATCAATGGAAGAATGAGTCCAATGATACTGTTTTTAAAATTCAGATAGCGTGTGCACATCAGATACCACGGAACCAGTCCACCATTAAAAAGCGTTGTGAAGAAAAAGAAAAATGAAAACTGGTTTCTCCAGGGGAAATCCTTCCTGCTCAGCACATATCCTGTCATTGTCGCCATAAGGACAGAAAGAAATGTTCCTATAGCTGTCACACTTATTGTCATCCCATAAGATTTAAGTATTGCTGTGGGGTTCTTAAGGCACAGCGCATAACTTTGAAGGCTTAGCTCCGAAAGCTTTGGAATCAATGGGTAGCCATCCCTTATCAGTGATGTCTCACTTGTGATTGATGCAACTATTATCAGGTAAAAAGGGATAACGCATATAAGAGCGAACAATCCGACTACTACTGAACCGACCACATTTACAGCCATCTGGTCACGGCTTACCTTCTTTTTCTTCTTTTCACCTGTTTTAGCAGGCATTCCTATATCTTCAATATCTGAGCCTTCCGTAAGGCTTATAACATCAGCAGACATTTGCCACCTCCTTAATAAAGTGCGTAATCAGGATTTGCTTTTTTAACCAGCCTGTTGCATACCATGATGGTTATGAAGCAAAGAACTGACTGATACAGACCAGCCGCCGCAGACACTCCCACATTCCCATTGTCGATCAGAAGTCTGAACACATATGTGTCTATAACATCCGTCATCGGCTGAAGGAGTGCACTGCTCTTAACGGTCTGGTAGAACAACCCGAAATCTCCGCGGAAGATGTTTCCTATACCAAGAAGTACAAGGATCATCATCGTTGGTAGGAGGGAGGGAATTGTAAGGTATCTTATCTTCTGCCATGCAGAAGCGCCATCGATCGAAGCGGCTTCAAACATTTCCTGATCCATACCGGTTATCGCCGCCAGATATACAACTGAACCATATCCGGTCTGTTTCCATAACTTTAAAAAGATAAGGACAAAAGGCCATGCCCCGGGTGTGTTATAAAGGTCAAAAGGTGTTCCGCCTAATGCTGTTACTACGTTATTGAATACTCCCCGCTCATAATTGAAAACATTGTAGATTATGGCTCCTGCGACAACCCAGCTAATAAAATATGGAAGGAACATCAGGGACTGCACTGTTTTCTTAAAAGCCTTGTGTATGATCTCGTTCAGAAGGATCGCACTTCCCATCTCAAAAACAACGCCAAAAGCTATAAATGCTATGTTGTATAGGAGCGTGTTCCTTGTTACCTGAAACAGCTTCCCTGAGATAAGTAGCGCCTTGAAATTGTTAAGACCATTCCAGGGTGAAAGATATATCCCGCCGTTATACTGATATTTCTTAAATGCCATTATTATTCCTGTCATTGGAATGTAACTGAAAACTATAACATATATGAGTGCTGGTAAAAGCATCACTAGCAGCATCCAGTGTCGTTTCAATTTTTTTATCATATCCATGCCTCTTTTCTGATACTTGAATCGTGTCTATGTCTGATATTTACTATGATTCATGCATCTGTCTTGATTAAGATTCTATAGTCTTAGAGAATCCAAAACAATGACACGAACCGACTTCCGTGTTAGAATTTGTATCATATATGGGAATGAATAGGAGCCTAGAAATATGTTAAAAGAGATATCAAAAGATTATATAACCAGCACTAATCCTAACGCTTCGTTCAATATAAATACCGGAAGTGATTCAAATTATTATCAGTTAAAACTACCGTATCAGATAACGTACGAGTTCTGTAGCGGGACCGGAGAAAATGACTATATGAACGCAATTACCTTCTCAGAGGATGCGTCATTCTATGCAAGAGATTCTTTTTATGGTCACGACAGGGCTTTTCACGACCATCCCCTGCATTTTCATGATTATTATGAGATTATGATTGTCCTAAGTGGGACCTTAACACAAAGAATCGAGGATATTGATTACAAATATCCAGCAGGGACATGCTGCCTTATAAACAGAGGAATAAGGCATGCAGAAAACTTTGATACTGAAGCCAGTATTCTGTTTGTTGGACTATCAACAAGCATGATAGGTGAGCTGTTTACAGTAGCAGAACATTCTTCGTTCCATTCAGAAAAAGAATTTATGAAGAGTGATCTATACAAATTCATCATATCTGATCTGGATAACCCTGACCGCAAGGCATATCTGGATATGATACCAGCATTTAATAGGTCGTCCGGCTTAGTGCAGCTAGGTGAATTGGCTACTGAAATGCTGAGTACAATGATGTTTCCTCACTTTGGATCCTCATATAAAATGAGGAGTCTTCTTAGTGAGCTTCTGTATTTCATATCCTCAAATGTTAATTATCACTGTACTGAGGTTGAAATGGGTATGGGAAACGACCAGCTTCTTTTCAGCCGTATAGACCATCTTATGGATGAGAAGAATGGCAGAATTAGCCGTGCAGAACTTGAAAAAGCACTAAACTACAGTGGCGATTATCTCAACAGAATCGTGAACAAATTTACAGGCATGTGCCTTTATGATTATGGTATGACATTTTGCCTAAAAAAAGCTGCAGAAGATCTGACAACAACCAAAGCATCCATCACATCTATTGCCCAGAACCTGCAGTTTTCCAACCGGACACATTTCTATTCTCTGTTTGAAAAGCAATTTCATATGACACCTAAAGAATACAGGACAAAAATGACAAAATAAAAATACTTTTGAGCTACCCATGACTCAAAAGCATTTTCACTGTTATTTCCTGTGTTAAACATTTTATTTGGATTGGAGTTCCACCTCTTTTTTCCTGTCTATCATGGCGCCGACCATCATACCAACAAACATGCCAAATCCTGTTCCAAGGCACATCCCTGTTGAAACTCTTCCAGTTGAAAGAAAACTAACGATAGAACCGACAATAACTCCTATTCCCATTCCCCAGCTCTGTCCAAGTACCATATATCTGTGCTTGGCCCTGCTTTTTTCAATCTCATCTTTGTTCTTTTCAGACATCTCCTTGACGTTTTTGGAAGTAGCTACGCCAAATAAAAGATAAACCGGCGCAAGTACTCCAATTAGTACGATGAATAACCAAAATTTAGGTGTCATTATTGTTCTCCTCCTGTAAATGTTCCTTACAAAGTAGATTATAGTCCAGTCTTTCATGGAAAACCATTTAAAAATTAGCAAAATAACGGCACTTATTTCACATTCAGAAGATATTTCCCCGAAAGGATATTCTTCTCACATGCACTCATGTGAAACCATTCACAGCATCCGCAGATTTCCCGCATCTTCTTTCATCCTGGCTGTCATATAAGTCATATTGAGAACAAATTTCTCATCATAACCTTTTCCGCTGTATCCCTGGGTGCACAGAAGATGGTGCGGCCGAAGCTTTATTATCTCTTTTTCTGATTCCATCTCATCATCCCCATGTCAGCCGGTTATTCTTCTGACCACTTCCTTAGTCTCCTCACTATAGTCATTAAGATCGTCCATTGTTATGACCTTATATCTTACAAGCGATACAAGATGGTCATAGAAATTCGACCTGCTTATGTCAGTTATGAGGACCCCTGGATTTCTCTTGTCTGCCTTTAAACGTGCTTCAAGCGCCCAGTATTTGTCCGATGCATTTCTGTCATCGCTCAATATTTCCTTATATTCTTCAACAAGTTTTTCCATATATCTTTCCTTACCTGATTATTATCCCTGCTGAAAGGTTCCTTCTATCAGCACAAACTTCAGCATTATCAGGCAGCTGTGTTTTATATTTCTTTATCCAGGATTCGCAGCATACCTTATCTTTTTCCATCTGTTCCTCGCTTGCATCTGTCCACGACTCATCACCGGTTATTTCGTTAATATTAGGATACAGGTCAATCTCCACTACAAACCCATCCCTAAGACAGATTGAGCAAAGGATCCTCTGTCCAAATGGACGTATCCAGCATTTAACCCATACATATCCATTTCCCATATCATCCGTATCCAGAATATCAGAATCTTCAAGGAGTCTAAGCACATCTCTCTTTCCCATTCCAATACGGATGCCCAATATATTATCTTCAGATATTCCTTGCTGCGTCATTTTCCTATCATCTTCCCTCTAAGCTTTTTAGGATCCTTTGCATATAGCTCTATATGACCACACTCCGGACACACATAGCATAAGAGCTCACTTTTGTATTCAGTTGCAAAGAGTCCCTTCTCCCTGTTTACAAGCATCACCGGAAGATAACCCGGATGAACACTGTCAATGCTTGTAGTAAACATCTCTACGTCACACATATTACATCTTATCATTAATTTAAGTCCCCTTTTCTGTTCATGGCGTACTAATACATCCGTCATATAGCTTTAAAAATATATTAACCAGAGGACCAGAAAAGATATATGACCGGAACAGCAAATAACAACTTTCTATTTGGAAAAAATCGGTAGTGAAATATGGCCCCTCTTTTCTTTAACTACTTGTTTCTTGGTTCTGAGTCGATATTACCTGATTTTGCGCACAAAAAAAGTGCAACTGCGGTAAGTTGCACTTTTCGTTAGGTGAAATACAAAATGGTACAGGCATTTACACACCTGTACCACTCATATTTTTATGACAAAAACTATTAGTCCATAAGGGCCATACGATCAGGATCGTTTGCGAAAACTTCCTTAGCGTTGTCCTTTGTAACAACTGTAGGATCAAGCTCGTAGATCGGAACTTCCTTCTTGCCGTTGTCTGTTGTTACATCTGTAGCGGGCATTCCCTTACCATCTCTAAGGTCGTTGATGATCTCGATTGACTTAGCAACAAGATCCTGTGTAGGCTTAGCAACTGTGCAGTACTGTTTGCCCTGCCATACCCATTCAACTGACTCATTCTCTGCATCAAGACCTGTAACTACAGGATTAGGCTGACCTGCATCCTCACAAGCTGTTACGATTGCTCTTGCGATACCATCGTTAGGAGAAAGAACACCGTCGATCTCTTTATCGGAGTAGTTACCTGCAAGAAGTGAATCCATACGCTTCTGAGCTTTAGCATTGTCCCAGTCCTCTGTAGCACACTGTGTGAACTCTGTCTGACCGGATACTACAACGATGTTACCTGCATCAATTTCAGGCTGAAGAACTGACATAGCACCTTTGAAGAAGTTAGGAGCATTAGGATCAGCAGGGCCGCCACCGAAAAGCTCGATATTGTAAGGGCCTTCGCCTTTTTCTTTCTTAAGACCGTCAAGGAGTGCCTGTCCCTGTAATTCACCGGTACGAACACTACCGAACTGAACTACGCCGTCAACTGCTTCTGTGTTCTCGATGAGGCGGTCATAACCGATTACATAAACACCGGCATCCTTAGCCTGCTCAAGTACGCTACCAAGCTGTGTTCCATCGATAGGACCTACAACGATAACCTTAGCGCCGTTCTCGATCATTGACTCGATCTGCTGTTGCTGCTGAGGAACCTTCTGGTCAGCTGCCTGAACTAAAGGCTTATATCCTGCTTTTTCAAGCTCTTCTTTGAACATTGTCTCAGCTTCTTTCCAGTTCTGAGTTCCAAGCCAGGGAAGTGAAACGCCGATGGTAGCACCTTCCTCAAAGCCCTCTGTAGCTGCAGGAGTTGCCTCTGCCTCTGAATCTGAAGCAGTCTCTTCTGTAGATTCTGTAGCTTCTGTTGTATCAGCTGCTTCCTCAGTTGACTCAGCTTCAGTAGCTGTTTCTGTTGTAGCTTCTGATTTCTTTTCATCAGATGAACTTGATGAGCCCTCGCGAGCTGAACTACATGCTGTAAGTGTAGTTGCTGTAAGAACTACAGACAGCATCATTGCCATAATCTTTTTCTTTTGCATAACTTTCCTCCTTGGTAAATATAACCTTTTTTCTATTTAAGGCCGGCAGGCAGCGCTACCTGCCGGATACGCCTTACAAATTTACAGATTCCTGTTTATCCTCAGTTCTTTGCTGCTTCCTTTGAAGGGAAGAGTCTTCCTATAATAGAAGCTTTTCCTACCTTCTTGTTGTAAACATCAAATGCTACGGCAATAAGAAGGACAAGGCCTTTTATAACCTGTGTCTTATCAGCACCTACGCCCATGAGCATAAGTCCGTTGTTAAGAACTGCCATAACCATACCACCGACCATGGTTGCAATGATGGTTCCAACACCACCTGAAACAGCTGCACCGCCGATGAATACTGATGCAATAGCGTCCATCTCCCACTGATTACCATCTGCAGGACCTGCAGCTGTAGATCTTCCTACGAAAAGAATTCCGGCAACTGCTGCAAGCATGGACATGTTCATCATTGTAAGGAAATATGTGCGGCTCACATTTACACCTGAAAGAGCTGCTGCACTCTTATTTCCACCTACTGCATAGATGTGGCGACCAAATCTGGTTTTCTGTGTAATAATGTGATAAACGATAACAAGAATAAGGAGAATCAGTCCCGGTATCGGGAAGGAAGTTCCCTCTCTTCCTGTTCCATAGAGCCAGGTAAAGTAAGCTATTATCAGAGAAATCAGAACTGTTCTTGCTACTACAACCCATAAAGGCTGCTTTGCACCGGCGATCTGTCCGGAATTTTTGTACTTTCTGACTTCAACGATTATAAGAGCGATAATACCGATTATTCCCAAAACAAGCGTTGAATTATTCATTCCCGTAGATTTGGGTCCCCACTCAGGCATGTAACCTGCTCCGAAAAATCTGAGTTCTTCAGGTGCAGGAACTGAGATGGACTGAGATATCCAGATAACTGCACCTCTGAACATCATCATACTTCCAAGTGTTGTGATGAATCCCGGAATACCGAGCTTTGCAAGGAAAAATCCGTTCCACGCACCAACAAGTGCTCCGATTGCAAGTGCAATGAGCACTGCCAGATACCAAGGAAGATTTAATTCACTTGCTGCCTTAGCCATTACCATTCCTGAGAAACCGGCAACACTACCAACTGACAGATCAATCTGACCTATTACGATAACCATCAGCATGCCAAGCGCCAGAATAAGGACGTAAGCATTACCTGATAAAAGATTCTGGAAATTGGAAGAAGTGAGCATTCTTCCATCAGATATAACATTGAATACAACAATCAGCACAGCCAGTGCCAGAACCATGGTGTACTGACGAAGGTCTTCCCCTAAAACCTGCTTAATATATTTCATGACTTTAAACCTCTTCCCTATTTGTTGTTAAGCGGATGTAACTGTCATTCGCTTCATTAGTGCTTCCTGATCAGCTTCCTCAGCTCTCAGTTCCCCTGTGATAGCTCCCTCAAAAATTGTATATATCCTGTCTGCTACCCCCAATAGCTCAGGAAGTTCTGAAGAAACCATTATGACTGCCTTCCCCTGATCGGCAAGTTCATGTATCAGCTTGTAAATCTCATATTTTGCACCTACGTCAATACCTCTTGTAGGCTCATCAAGTATCAGCACATCCGGCTCTGTAAACATCCATTTTGATAGAACTACCTTCTGCTGATTACCACCTGATAAAGTGCTTACTCCAACTCCTACGTCCTTGCATTTGATTCGAAGCGCCTTTCTGTACTCCTCAGATGCCTTAAGCTCTTTTGTCGAATCCAGAAGTCCGTTTGTCAGAATCTTGTCCATGTTAGCTGAAACTATGGTTTTTCTGATGCTGTCCAAAAGGTTAAGTCCCAGATTCTTACGATCCTCAGGCACATAAGCTATTCCATGCTTTATGGCCGCCTGAACGGTTTTCAGCTTAACTTTCTTTCCCTTTATTTTGATTGTTCCTGATTTATAGATTCCGTAGTTTTGCCCGAAAATTGAACGCATGAGCTCTGTTCTTCCTGCTCCCATGAGTCCCGCAAATCCTACGACTTCACCTGAGCGTACATAAAATGAAGAGTTTTTGCAGACCATCCTGCCCTTGACTGCAGGATCCTCAATATTCCAGTTTGATACTTCGAAAATAACCTCTCCCGGATTGGACTTGTGCTCCGGATATCTGTTTTCAATCGAACGACCTACCATCGCCCTGATGATCTTGTTCTCATCCACCTGTCCGGCTACCACTTCATAGCTTTCAACAGTCTGTCCGTCACGGATAACCGTAACCGCATCAGATATTGCCGCAATCTCATTAAGTTTGTGAGATATCATGATACAGGTAATGCCCTTCTCCTTAAGACCTCTCATGAGTTCAAGAAGATTGGCCGAATCATCCTCATTAAGTGCTGATGTAGGCTCATCAAGTATGAGAAGCTTAACATTTTTGGAAAGTGCCTTCGCTATCTCAACAAGCTGCTGCTGTCCTACACCCAGGTTCTTAATAAGCGTATCAGGACTGATATTCAGCCCTACCTTGTCAAGAAGCTCCACTGTCCTTCTTCGCTGCTCTGTCCAGTCGATAAGTCCGCCATTTGTCAGCTCATTTCCCATGAAAATATTCTCTGTGATTGACAATTCCGGAATCATCGTAAGTTCCTGATGAATAATTGCAATTCCTGTCTGCTCGGATTCCTTGATATTACGGAATTTCATCTCCCGCCCGTCAAAGATGATCTGACCACTATATGTCCCATAAGGATATACACCGGACAATACCTTCATCAACGTGGATTTACCGGCACCATTTTCACCACATATCGAGTGAATTGAGTCTCTTTTGACTTCGAGTGTTACATCTGAAAGTGCCTTAACCCCGGGAAACACCTTTGTAATTCCTCGCATTTCAAGAATTAAAGGATTTTCTTTCATTGCCGCCTTTAACCTCCCCTTATATCGCTAAAATATCAGGAATTCATATCCTGAATTATTTTGCCGTAAGATATTCACTGGGTTTTCCCAGTACTCTGTCAGTAGCAATCGCTGCTGCTCCATAAAGTGTAGGGTCAACACTTAATTCGGACATCATAATGTCGACCTGTGAAAACAGCTCAGGAATGGTTCTCTCCTCAACTATTCTTTTTATCTGCGGTAATAAAATATCACCCGCTTTCGAAATGACATCGCCTATTACTATGATGTCGGGATTATATGCATTTATTAAGGTAACGCAGCCATAGGCTATGTACTGGGCCATTTCCTTCATGATATCGAGTATGGCGCCATCGCCTTTTCTTGCAGCCTCGAATATCACATCGTAATCATCAATTCTCTTGTGCTTTTTATCAGTAAAAATTGATGGCAAAGCTTCCTTTGCTCTTGCAAGCATTACCCGTGTAGAGCAGTAAAGCTCAAGGCATCCGTAATTGCCACATTCACATCTGGGTCCGCGATAGTCTATACTAATATGTCCAACCTCACTTGCTGCGCCTTGTTTTCCAAATAAAAGCTTCTCATTCTCAACTATTCCGGAACCTACACCCTCTCCCATTAGGAAGTATGCAAGTGTATTCATGGGCTTTTTATGATTACCAAACCACCACTCTGCCATGGCTCCGGCGTTTGCATCCTGTTCTATGAAAAATGGCTTATCGAATTCATTCTCAAATTCCTTAAGGAAATTTACATCGTGCCACGACATCATGTGTGACACAACAGCTATGTGCCCTTCATTTTTAAGATAAGGCCCCGGAACCGCCATTCCTATTGCCACAACGTTCTCGTTTTTATCAAGATACTCACGGATCAGCTTCTTCATATCCTTAAGGACTATCTTCGGATCATCCGTAATGTCAAACTCGACTTCACTCTGTTTGTAGAACTTACCTGATATATCAAACAAACCAACTGTGTACATATATCTTGAAAACTTGACCCCAATCACACAGTTCTTCTCAGAATTAAGCTTAAGTCCGATCGCACGCCTGTTTCCGCTCCCCTTGATAATACCCGTCTCTAACACAATTCCACTCTCAATAAGAGATGCAACTATCTTGGTTATGGATGCCTGGGTGAGTCCCGTCATTTTCGCAAGCTCTGCCCTGGAACATATTTCGTTTTGTAATTCCTTTTGATGAATAATCTTCAATAACTGCGCTCTGTGAGCTTCATTCATATCGCTGTTATTGATTATCGGATTGTTATCCAATTCACTAACGCCCCCATTGATTTATTTCCGTTGTTAATGTATTAACTTAGTTAATATATTATGCACATTTATTGCTTGGGTCAATCAAAAATTGCTATTCATTGTATGTTTTGTATACTTGCACTAATCGAATATTAAAATTTTGTGAACTTATTACACAAAGAATTTTGGTTTTCATTCATTATGTTAACCAAATTACCGTGCAGATATTAATTCCAGACAGAACAGATATTAAGAATTTAAACTCAAAATCGAGTAGGCTCGATTTCGCACACGAACATTCCGCACTTAGTGCTCCATGTTCTTACGACCGGCAAATGAATTTGTATGCAAGCATCCATTCGCTTGCCGGTCTTGTGCAACAAAAAAGGTATGTACATTTTTAGTACATACCAAAATTAAAAAAATCCAGAACCGACTTCCTGAAACGAAAGTGGTTCTGGATTTAGGATTTTATCTATGAGAAGATGCCTTATCTTTTCATGCTATCTGAATATGCTTCTTTTCAGGAAGCTTAGGCTGTTCCTTTTTAGGAATCATCAGCGTGAGAACTCCGTGTTTGAAGGATGCCTTTACATCATCTTCTGTGACCTGCTCTCCAACATAGAAGCTACGCTGCATGGATCCTGAGTACCGCTCCTGCCTTATTAGTCTGCCCTTCTTATCACTCTTATCATTGTTCATGTCCTTCGAAGCGCTGATGGTAAGATATCCATCATTTAATTCAAGGCTTATATCCTCTTTGGCAAAACCAGGAAGGTCAATGCTTACTTCATACTGATTGTCCTCTTCCTTAACATCAGTCTTCATCAGCCTGTCGGCATGTCTTCCATAGAGCTTACGCTCCATGTTATTCAGTTCTCTGAAATCAGGGAAATTAAACAGATTGTCAAATAGATTTTCTTCATAAATACTTGGTGCTAACATAGTTTTTTCCTCCTTTGCATCAAAAACATTTATTTTTGAGCATTGGGACGGAGGGAGGGAGCCACCTCAGCAAAGCTGTTTCTCATGTGGCGACCGATATGCCGCCGACCATTGTGAGGGGGCGATTCCACTCTTTGGATCATTGGAATTCATAAGTCCTAACGGTCTTCTCTGTTCCTTTGTTCTATATATGGTATAACACCAAATTAGCACTCTGTCAAGCAGAGCGCTAATAATTTTTTAGTTGTTTAACCCCTCCAAAAACAAATATCATACTCCGTCTTATTCTTCTATGCAGTTGTGCTTTTTTCGATATTTCGAGGGCGACATATTATATATTTTCTCGAATAACCGTATAAAAGACTCCGGATTTTCATACCCTATGATACTGCTTATATCTGCTATGGTAGTATTTGTATTTACTAAAAGTGACTCAGCGTGTTGGAGCCTTATATTTCTCACAAAAGAAGAAAAACTCTCTCCTGTCTCTTCCTTGATAAGTCTGAAGCAATGCGCCAGCGAATAATTAAAATGCTCTGCCACTTCACTTAATGTGACTTTCTTATAATTATCGATTATAAAGCTCAATTGATGTAACCGGGCTAATAGAAAGTCAGAACAAAATAGAGATAACTGTGGCAAACGGATGGTTTAAGGGTATTCTCGGTTTCTATGGTCAGGGCTGTCATTATGGCAACATGACCGCACTCATTGCTCTGTTCATAAGAAAAGCTCTAAAGAATACAGTTAATTGCTCCTGCGATAGATTATGCTCAGTTCCGACCAGGGAAGCTTTATGTTCGGAAGCTCCAGCTTATTAACATCCTGAAGGTCGTATACAATTCCGTTGTCTTCCAGCTCCTTCAGAAATGCATTTACAAAGACAGGGCTCGAAAAAGTCTGTAGAAAGTCGAGGGTGAATCGTCCGTTTACAGCAGATATTTCAACTGTCAGACCATTTGCCGCAGAAGAAGTCCACACCCGGAAATCACGGATGTACTGCTCGGCTTCCTTGTAGTTTGCCTTACCCACATAGCTGACCGTCGCCGTAATAACTCTGTTCGCCAACGAATTGATATATCCCGCTGCCCCCTGTCGTTCCTGATCACTTTCTTTGGATAGGATCATACGCGTAATTCCTGCCTGCGAAGCCACTCCCATCAGCACATTCTCCTCCTGGCTCTGGACAAAAACCATCCCGCGGTATGCGGTACTCTGCCTCTCCAGGGACCAATCGCGCATTTTGTCCTTGTACTCCAGCATTATTCCACCAACCAGGCTCTGATGCGCCAGTGGCGTGTGAAGGGCGTTTCTCTGGTTCACACAAAGGGCGATGCGAACAGGATCTTTGGAATCAGGATACAGCTTTGCAATGGCTCGGCTTAGGAGCAGAGAAACCATTGTACCGGGACTGCCGTCATTGTCCAGATTGAATCTCATAAATTCGGATTCCGAGATGGAGATACTGTATACGGTGTGCCGGTGATCATACTCAAGGCCCGCAGAAGCGATGAGATTCAGAGCTTTGGGCATTTCATTGCGAGGAGGAATCGGAAGATCGGTCCTGTTTACCACAGGGTCTATCCACTCTTCTTCTGAGATCACATCTCCAACCAGACGAATGCCCTCGTCATTCAACTTGACCTGATACCGCTCAGAACAGTAATAATACAACAATGTCCGAAGCACTTCATACGCGCCTGTTCCGTCCGTCATGCCATGAAATACATCCAAAATGATCCAGTTATCCAGAAAACAAAACGCGATCATATGGAAATTGGAATCCTCTGAATTCAGATCCACCCCGTGAAGAGAGTTTGTAATAACCACCGGTCGATGGTTTTCCGCAAAAAAGTATTGCTCACCCTTTTTCAGCAATTCAACGCAGAAATAAGGATATCTTTCCATAGTGGAATCCACAGCATGACGAAGAACATCTGAATAGATCAGGTCACGCATACGAATCCTAATCCTGATCTCATTGGGGCTTTCTTTGCTTGTCGTATATAAAGGCCGTAATTCTGTAAACAGCTTCTGTTCCATTTCCTCCTCCACAAATTCCGATTGGGAATGGTTCATTCCCAAGGACGTTATAACTCATTATTATTTGTTGTTTCATCTGCTATATACAAGAGCCATCTTGTCACCCTTGATAATGATAGCTCTGGCTGATGGCCATCGGAAAACAAAATCCGTTTTTTTATAGTCTTTTAAATCTATTTCAAATAGTCTTTTCATACTCTTTTAGTGCTGTATATTCGCGTTTGTATAATCCATAAACAGCAACTTTCATGTTGGCATCTCCTTGTATAGCGGTAATCAATGGTCTTTCTCATTGTAACATCCAGCACATAAGTACATAAAGAAGCTTTTTTGAAGCCAACGCATCACACATAAAGTTTTTATTTCATTTTAATAGCCTGTTTACCTCTTCCAGTTTCTATAGCAATGGTTTCTAACTTCTTACCTCTGTAGCTGTCACCTTTTAAATCACTGATTATCTTTCTCAAATATGAAATACCAACTTTTTTTAAAAAATAACTCTCTTTTTACAAAAGTGTTCCTAAAATATTTATAACGCGCCTTTTTGCACAACATATATAAGAAAAGCTCTTACGTCAAATTTATATACCTATTTCTCCCGTAACTTCTCCGTTCGGTATATAAATTGAAAATGATAATTTGACTTATATACTTTTTCGATAAGCATTTCCTGTAACACTCACCCCTGGTAATTATAAAGCACAGAAAAAAGTATATAAAAGTGCATCATATTTCTATCCTTATATACCTGCCTCGCTCAGTCGCTTACAAAAAGATATATAATTTCTATGTATATTTCTATCTTATATACCTGTCTCCAAGTATTCGTTTTTACAACAACACAAATGTAAAATGGGATAAAAATAAAGTGATTTTTTTATTCTGAAATAAATTGAAAAGGAATTCTGATTGTGTTATATATGTTTTCTGTCAAGGAGCAGTAACACAATGAAAAGAAATTTAAAAGGAATAATATTTACGCTACTTGGAGCATCTTGCTGGGGATTGTCCGGATCAATGGGCCAGTACCTTTTTACCGTACAGCAGATGGATAGCAGGTGGCTCGTGCCTATAAGACTTGGTCTTTCAGGAATACTTATCCTTTTGTATTGCCTGATAAGACATAAAGATACCGTGTTCAAGCCATGGAAATCTGTAGAAATGGCAAAATGGATGATTATATATGGAGTTGCGGGTGTAAGTATCTGTCAGTTCCTATATTTTCTAACAATTGAACTTTCAAATGCAGCCATGGGAACAATACTTCAGGATCTATCACCAATATTTATACTTATCTTTACATGCATGACCTCAAAGAGGTTGCCCAGATCTTTTGAAATCATATCCATACTTTTAGCAATAACCGGTGTTTTCCTGTTAACAACACATGGTGATTTAAAGCACATCTCATTACCACTTCCTGCACTTATTGCCGGTATCGGCAGTGCGTTCTGCGTAATGATATACAACGTACTTGCACCAAAGATTACTAATAGCATTCCTGTAATCGTGGCTCAGGGATGGTCATTTTTACTTGGCGGTGCACTCTTGGGGATAGCTTTTAGAACCTGGAAAATATATTACATTCCAAACCTTATGGGAATATTTGGAATACTTTTTGTTGTCGTTATTGGTAATATTTGTGCATTTACCCTATACATAAGCGGAGTCTCAAAGATCGGTCCACAAAAAGCTATTCTTTACAGTTTTGCTGAACCAATAACAGCTGCCCTTATCTCAACATTTGTTTTAAAGAGTAGATTCACCATCTACGATGCTATAGGTTTTGGTCTCATCTTTATGATGTTATTCTTCATTACCTTTGGTTCAAAAGAAAATACCGTTACATCAAAAGAGACTGCGAAGAATCCTGTATAAGCATTCTTCACAGTCTTTTCCTAACTTTGACTAGCATCGACAAAAAGAGTATTAAATCATTCACTGATAAAATGTGTCCACAAGTGTTCTTCCGATTTTGGCATGCCATATTTTTCTTTTCCTAGAGCTATGCTCTTCATTAGGAAGGACATGTTTCTGGCAAGAACTCTCATTGTCTGAAGGCCTTCAAGGTCTTTTTCAGCCTGTCCCTTTTCCCTTCCATGAACACTATTCCAATACTGGCTGGATGCGATAGGCATATTACAGATGGTGAAGTACTTGTTTAATTCATCGAAAGTAGCTGACGCACCGCCTCTTCGGCATACTACCACACTTGCGCCAACCTTCATGCTTTTGTCAAAATGCGTACTATAGAAAAGTCTGTCCAAGCATGCTATAAGTGTTGCATTGGCAGATGCGTAATAAACAGGTGAAGCAACTACTAGTCCATCTGCCTCCTCAAACTTAGGTGCAAGCTCGTTTACTACATCATCAAATACACATTTTCCCTTCTCCATGCAGCTTCCACAGGCGATACATCCGCGGATATCTTTGTTACCGACCTGAACAATTTCCGCTTCAATACCTTCCTCAGTAAATGTTTTAGCCATTTCGTCCACTGCTATTGAAGTATTACCACCCACTCTTGGACTTCCATTGATTATCAATACCTTCATTACAAGAATTCTCCTTCCGTCTTATTTAAGTGACATTCCATCCTTAAAAGCATTACCCACAACATCACCAAGGGCAACATACGTATTGTTACACGGATCAAAGGTAATTGGCTTAAGCTTCTTTGGATCTACATTTCCGTTCGTAACTACGCTTTCATCAGCGGATACGTTTACAATCTCACCGATCAGAATACCATCCTCAAAGCTTTTTACTCTGCACTCTAAAGCCATTGGTAGTTCATCTATAAGCGGGGCATCCACAAATTCACTCTGCTCATTTTAAATCCTCCTCTTGTTATTCCATGAATGATTTTATTTCTGTCATTCTCTTGCTTTGCTTTACGCCAAATGGACATCTGTCGTCACAATGGCCACAGGAAATGCAATCTGATGCCTTCTTTTCCAAGGTACTATAATGTTCTTTTGCAAGCGTATCTCCAACCTTTGCCAGATCATAATATTTGTTCACAAGGCCTATATCTATGCCCACGGGGCACGGTTTGCAATGATTACAGTACACACACTTACCATTTGCCTGCGGTGGCGCAAAGGAACCTATTACTGAGTAATCAAGCTCTTCATCTGTCTTGTCGTAGTAAGACAATAGTTCGTCAACCTCTGCTACACTCTGCGCTCCCGGGAGCACTGTGAGTACTCCGGGCTTATCAAGCGCATATTTTATGCATTGAAAAGGTGTGAGTGCCTGTCCGAAAGGCGACCTCTTTGCATCAAGGAGCTGGCCTCCTGAGAATGGCTTCATTACTGAAATTCCAACCCCTTCCTTCTCACATCTCTTGTATATTTCCGATCTTTCGTCAACACCGCCATGAGCATAATCGCCCTGCCCGTAGTCATAACCGGGATTAACGGAAAACATGAGCATATCGATTTCAGCTTCATTCATAATCCTCTGTATCACTGATGGCGTGTGGGATGAAAGGCCTGTATGTTTTACCACTCCCTCTTCCTTCATTTTCAGAAGATAATCATATACACCGTTCCGCTGATAAGTTTCCCAATCAGAATCTTCGTCCTGACAGTGAATAAATCCATAATCAATATAGTCAGTCCTAAGGTCGTGAAGCTGCTTATCCAGTGATCTCTTAACCGTGTCCAGATCAAGTGACCACCCGTAAGTGCCTCTTGAATAATCCGCCCCAAAATGGATCTGGTAAAAGATATTATTCCTCACATCAGACAAAGCCTCTCCATACATGGGAAATGCGCTTCCATCTCCTGCGGCCATATCGAAGTAGTTGATACCGCCTTCATAGGCACGTCTGATTGCTTCAACCGAAGCTTTGGTTCCCGCTTCATAAATATATGCTGAGCCAAATCCTATCTCACTGACCTTATCTCCGGTTCTTTTATTTACCCTGTATCTCATAAAAAACTCCAGTCCTATTTATCCAATTTTTTCAACAAAATCAGACATCATATCTGAAATCTTTATCTGCTGTGGGCATACCTGCTCGCAGCTATGACAGTGCAGACAGGATACCGGCTTCTTGGATTCATCCATTGCTGCAAGCGCCATGGGGGCTATGAACGTCATTCCTCCGGCAGCTGCTGTATAGAGATGTTCGTTGTATAAAGAGATAAGATAGGGTATATCTAGTCCCTGAGGACAGTGACTTACACAGTAATGGCATGCGGTGCATGGAACTGTCTTTGTAGACATCATTCTGTCCACAACCTTCATCAACCCTTCCATCTCTTTATCATTGAGGGGCTTATCCTCAGAATACGTCTTAAGGTTAGCATCAAGCTGCTCCATTGATGACATCCCTGAAAGTACCATCGTTACGCCTTTTACTGACTGCAAAAATCTGAAAGCCCATGCCGGGATTTCCTCGTCAGGCCTGAGAGCTTTTAATTCTTGTTCAGACAGCGGATCAAGTTTTGCAAGCTTACCACCTCGAAGCGGTTCCATAACCCATACCGGGATATTCATATCATTCAGAAGTTTAACCTTATCTTCAGCCTTCTGGAATTTCCAGTCGAGGTAATTAAGCTGAAGCTGGCAGAATTCCATATGCTCCCCGTATGCATCCAGGAATCTCTTAAGGACTTCATACTCTCCATGGCATGAAAATCCAAGATGCTTTATCCTGCCATTTTTCTTCTGCTCCATAAGATAATCAAAGATCCCGTACTTCGGATCAAGATACTGATTGATGTTCATCTCACAAACATTATGGAAAAGATAGAAATCAAAATACTCCATCCCTGTCTTTTTGAGCTGTTCTTCAAATATTTCTTTTACCTTTGGCATATTTGAAAGGTCATATCCCGGGAATTTGGTAGCAATGTAATAGCTGTCCCGGGGATACTTTGAAAGAGCTTCCCCCATCACTATCTCAGAGTTACCGTCATGATATCCGAATGCTGTATCGTAATAGTTGATTCCGGCTGCCATTGCTCTATCAACCATCCTTTTGGCCTCATCACGATTTATCTCCGCATCGTTACCGTTTACAACCGGAAGCCTCATAGCCCCGAATCCAAGCCCTGAAAGACTGATACCCTGAAAATCTCTGTAAACCATTGCCATAAGTCATAACCCTCCTACATTTCTGATAATTACTCATTTACTCCCACGTGAGCTTACCTGTTTTCTGTGCCACTTCATATCTGCCAATCTTATAATCCAGCTTCTCCAGGGCAATATCATATTTCTTCTTAGCCTCAAGGATCTGCTCCCTAGCTTCCTTCAGCAGATTTGTCCTGGCATCAATGGTGGAATCGCCTTCTCGGAAAAGCTTCACATATTCGATCAGCATTTCGACAGGAACTCCGGCGTCACGCATACACACAGCATTTTCAACCCATCCGATATCTTCTTCCTGATAATCTCTTATGCCTCCGGCTGTTCTTGTTACCTCAGGGATGACGCCTACGCGCTCATAATAACGCAGCGTATCCGGGGTCAGATTGTACTTCTCACAAACTTCTTTGATTGTCATGGCCTTTATCTCCTATATATGATCAATCTTTATCAGGCACATTTTTCCATACCATTAACAATTATCTTTCCGGAAGCGCTTGCGTCATTCATGATGATCTCTGAAACTTCCGGAACTGAAATAGAACCTGAAAGAGGATTTTTAATGCTGACAACAGGAGAGATAATCGTTGCCTCCACTTCAGACTTCTCAAAAGCAAGGTCTGTATCAACCATTTTGCAGTTAATCAGTTTTAATCCCTTGCAGTAGCAAAGAGGCTGCGTACCAATGATTGTGCAGTTCTCAAACGTAACATTCTCACAGTACCACGCAAGATATTCACCCTTTATAACACTGTTTCTTACTACCACATTTTTTGCATGCCAGAAGGCATCTTTTGTATCAAAGTTGCAGTTCTCAAAAACAGAATCTGTAATATACTGGAAAGAGTATTTACCCTTAAGCGTCACATTCTCAAAATGAAGTCGATCTGATCTCATCATGAAATATTCACCCTGGACAGTAGTATCTTTCATCTCAATGTCTTTTACCGACCATCCAAACTCAGGAGAAATAATGTCACTGCTTTCGATTTTAATATTTGAACACTCCCGCAATGCTTTAATCCCGTGCATTTTGGAATTACTGATTGTTGCATCATTTGTATACCAGAGGGCTGCCCTGCAGTTTTCAGTCATTTCGATGTTATCAAGAACCAGCTTATCATCATGCCAGAATGGATATCTGAGATTAAAAAAGCTGTTCTTCACAGTAACGTTCCTGCTCTCTTTAAAAGCACTTTCTCCGTCTGCAGGACCATCAAACTTGCAGTCCGTCGCTGTAATATCTCTGCTCCCATAAAGGGCTCTCTCTTCATCAAAAGTTTTGTTATTTATAATCATATCGTTCATCAGATTACCTCTTCTCTCTATAAAAAAATCATCTGTAGTTTCATCTTTTTCTCGGGCTCGATATGGTCATCCTACACCCTGGAGTTAACTCTAAGTCAATAGGCCTGGAGCAGGAAATTTATTAAAAAATTATAAACTTTATTCTTCCATCAAGGATTATGTATTACATTTCTCTTTCCACTATTGGCAGTTCCTCTTACTTCTTCGTGGTAAAAGTAATCTACGATTGTCGGATGTCCTTTCTCTACTCTCTCATACGGAGTTTCATTATCAACAAACCTGCAATCATACTTTTTAGCCAGCTCTTCTGCTTTCTTTTCCAGCGCTTCAAAATAGCTGCGGTTCTTTTTGTTATAAATTTCGTCATACAGCGGCACCAGATCCGGATGTTTATCGGAAATGTATTTCATGATATCTGCCTTAAAACCTCCGCGAAGATTCA
>NZ_AUJJ01000035.1:0-24980 GCF_000424165.1 Butyrivibrio sp. AE3006
GTTTCCATCCGCTGACGAGACCTCCCCGAGTACCACACGTTTCTTTCACTCCATGCACCAACCAAATTTACTATGCGCGGTTCCGTACAGTTATTGGGCTTTGACTTGTCTAGTAGCCTTACCCCCATATCAACATAGCCTCATATATGGTTTCTGTTCGTAAGGTCGGAGATTTGCCTACACCTTCCTTCAGATTCCCCTCACGTTAACGTGGTTATACCACGAAAGGACACCCTTGGTGTACAGCTATGCCCTTCCCACTGTCGGGCGGGCTAGGGACTTTCACCCATTAGAAACGTGCGCCGTCGGGCACACTAGTAAGGCTTAATCCCAATTATGAGATTAAGCCTTTTTCTAATGAAAATTATGTTGTCTGAGCTAATGGACCGGTGACTCCGTCCCCTGGGGCCATTACACGCATTTTTCAATAGTTTATCGAATTGCGTGTATCCTTGTTTTTTCAATGACACGCATATCAAGAGTTAGAGTTTTTTTACGTGCTGTTTTTACTTCAATTTATCATAATTACAATCACAATAGTTAACAACTAGCCCATAATAAACACGCAAGGTAAGAATTTCTACATAGATGCGTGTTTTCGAGACGGCAATCATACACGTATAACACTTAGAAAAACTATTATGCGTGTCAATTATCGATATTACGTAGATTTTGACGCAAACTCAGTTTTAGCATGAAGGCTGGAGCTTTTCTTTATTTAGCCGAATCTTTCTCATCCAACATGTCAGGTAGCAAAAAGGCTGCCACATTAGTGCGACAGCCCCTTTTTCTAATGAAAATTATGTTGTCTGAGCTAATGGACCGGTGACTCCGTCCCCTGGGGCCATTATGTTGTCTGGGCTACTTCCTCTGACTCATCCGCATTCTCATTTTCCTTTTTGGATTTAAGATATGTGGCTGCAGTTCCTCCTGCTGCGGCAGCTGTAGCAGCTCCAACGGCTGCCGCAGCGATACCGCTTGCCATATTAGAAGCACCGCCCCCTGATGCGATGTCGCTTGTAACACTTCCAATACCTGGAGTAATACCGGATGTATCAAATTCACCGGAAACAGGCGAACTTGAAACCGGCGTACCAGTACTAGGTGCAGCATTATTTACATAAACGTTAGTCTGATTTACTACTGTAGACTCGACGTTGGTGTAATTAACGCTTGTATTTCCCCCGCCTGACACATTTACTGATGCTGAAGCACCGGCACTTGCTGAAGCACTTGCAGCTGCACCTGCTCCTGCAGCAGCACCGCCTCCTGCAGAAGCTACAACAACCGGACGCTTATAGAAATCTCTGCTGTGGGCCTTAGCCTTATCTACCTTCTGAACGCTCTTTTTCTCAGCACCGGTATAACTCTGAATAACATCAGATATTACCTGACCTGCCAGATTAAATACAGTTCTTTCCTCTTCAAGCTGTTTCTGGAATTTTTTTAGATCCTCTCTTACAGATTGAAGAAGTTCATCGTTACCAAGCTTTGATACTATCTGATTTAGCTGGTTTACGTAATTATCAAAATCCTTCGCAGTTTTCTTTAACTGTTCCCCCTGCTCAGATACAACCTTATAAGATACTTTATATGCCATTTTTCATCACCCCTTTTCACTGAAACATGTTTGTAGGAAGCTTAGGGATATTTTTTACATCACTCTCAACAGTTTTCATGGTCTTATCGTACCTGTCTGCTGAGTCATAAAGTGAATTAACCATTTTCCCCAGAACTGTCAAAGCTTCGTTACAATCATCCATGAGCTTCTGAAAACTGGTCTGATATGTAGTTGCTGCTTCACCTGTCCAGATATTTTTCAGTGAATCTATCTGTGATTTTGCGCCGTAGCAGGATTCCCTCAGGGAAGTCTGAACCTTGTCAACGGACTCGGCCAGAGACCTTAGCTTGGCCGCATCGACCTGAATATTTGTATCCGACATAATTTTCCTCCATTCTTAAGCCTTGTGAAAATCGAATATAACTACAATCACCTTAACCACGCTTGCCCAATTTCTGAACAATATCCATTGCCGTATTATCTGCCTGATCATAGGTATTGCAGGAATCCTGGAGTGCATTTGATGCTGACATTACTGCCGTAGCCATTGCCTGAAAAGCCCTGTAATTCTTATCATATTGATCTATATAGGTCTTGGCTGCATCTCCTGCCCATACTTTCTTAATGCTCATCATGGTCTCATCCAGGGTTTTCATCTGCTTTTGCATGGATGAATAAATATTATCCAGTTCTGAAGCCGCTGCTCTCATTTTTTGGATATTTAATGTATTCTTTGCTGCCATAATAACCCCTTTTCTTTATGAAATACCTGAAGCAGATGCTCTTGCAGCTTCTTCTGCTTCCTTAATCTTCTTTGCAGATTTCTTTAGGTAATCAGCTACTCCGCGAAGATATTTTGCCTTCGCATCAAGATCGCTTTCACACTCACCCATAAATTTGATAAAAGCTTTTCCGGAATCACCTGTCCATGCTGCATTCAGGTTTTCTTTAACGCCTGTAATCTTTGACTTGGTTTTACCGGATAAATCTGAAGCCATCTGCTCAAGATTCTTTGCCTGTTGCATTGTCTGTTGATAATTAAATTTAATAGCCATAATTTGCTACCTCACTGAAATGTTGAATCAAATTTCAAAGATTTACCGGTGTCTGAAACCTTGTTCTCGGCCTTGTCATATACGCCTGCCAGTTCCTTAAGTCCGCTGATATAACCGTTTAGTACCTTTGTGATCTCAGCAGAACTGGATTTAAGCTGGGCAGCTGTATTTCTGATATCATCAGAAGTATCACCCTGCCATGCGCTTCTAGAGCTCTTAATCTCCTGCTGAAACTGCTCGAAAATATTCTCTAAATTCTTAACAAGTGGAGTAAGCGTCTCTGCAGTAGAAGCAAGTAGCGCGGTATCCACCTTTGTTTCATTTCCTGCCATATTTCCCCCTTACCTGCTCACCTTAATTTGAGCTTTCCAACAATACCACCAACTTCATTCTCAGAAGCTTCAAAATCCTGCGCCAGTTCAGTCATAAGATCCTGTACTTCTATATACTGATCTACCATCTCCTTAAGGGCATCCTGATCTGCGTGCCAGTTCTGCATGAACTGTGTTGCTACTTCAGAAGTCCAGCCCTTAGAAAGATTGTTTAGCGCATCATTTATTTTGCTGACATTACTGTTTAAGTCCCCGGCAAGATTGCCTATTTTCTGGGCTGTCTGCCTTAGCTTGTCAGCATCTACATTTGTCATATCACCCATGTTTTCTCCCTCCAAAATCGCTGCTACGGTTCTGCGCACCGCATTTTACGATGCGCAGCCGTAACCTTCTCTTATATCAGCATTATTGTTCCGCCACTTTTAATTCCAATACTTCCAAGAGTTTCACTGTCCTGGAGAAGTCCGTTCATATCTATGCTGCACATAAGAACCTTGTCAGGATCAGGAAAAACAGTCATATTTTCAACTGCACTTATCTGATCTATCATTGCTTTTTTAATCGTTCCAACCGACATAACAGAATCTGCTGAAAACTCATAGGTTTTAGCTATGCCGGGAACTCTTGTCTCTAGAAAAACTCTGCTCATATCTGTAACCTCCTTTAGTCAGGCAAAAGCTCTTAAACAAGCGGTGTAATGATTCTTACAGGTGCGCCGGTATCGGAAAGTGCATATCCAAAGCCTGCTGCAAGCTGTCTTACTGCATCTGCTGAGGACATTTCCCAGTGAAGGATTGTCTGCTGATCAAACATTCCGCCAAGGTTAACGCCGCTTTCCATTGATGTGAACTGTCTTGATACCTGGTATCTTGCGCAGTCTGAAACATCATCACCTGTCATTGCTGCTATGAAGTAGATCTTATGATCTTTGCCCTTTTCAAGAGCTGTCTCGAAGAATCCGTTCATGCCATATTCTTCTGAATAAACAGTCTCTATGAAGGATGTGTAATCATTTATAAGGATGAAGATCCTCTGCTGATCCTTCATTGCATCAACGATTGATCCGCCTGAATTTCTCGCTTCGTTCACGATCTTGTTGCGCTCACCGAACTTACCTACTATCTCATCCTGCATAAGTCCAAAGAGACCTGCATCATCGATGACATACTTATCAAAACCGTTAGATGAAGCAAATTCCTTAAGTTCTTCGTTCTTTCCATCAAAGAAAATTACTTCGGAGCCTTTCTCCTTAGCTTCAAGTGCGATAGCCTTAAGAAGATTTGTCTTTCCTGTCTGGCCAAGTCCGATGATATTAATGCAGTATTCCTGATCCATATCAAAGGAAATGGTGTTCTCACCATCTATTGTTTTACCAATGGCAAGCTTGTTTTCAGGAAGGCTCTTTGCTTCCTTAAGGAGATCCTTAATGCTCAGAGAATCCAGTGTCTGACCGGGCTTTCTTGCACCTTTTGCTTCGGGATCAACATTAATTGCTCCAAGAGCTTTCTTAATACTCTGAGCCTGTGAAAGTCCGTCAGTCTCCTCTACAGGAAGAGCTACCTGGAATTCTACGCAGCCGGGAGCCTTGATAAGTCCGCGGCCGGGAGTTTTTCCTTCAGGCACGATTTCTGTGTGCTCACCAACAACTGCTTCATACTCGAAGCGGTCAGGCATCTGAAGTGCAATACCTGTGTTGAAGTTCTGTCTAAGTCTGCTTCTAAGGTCGCCTGAATTATTTGTGGTGATTATTGTATAAATACCATAGCTTGCACCTTCTCTTGTGAGAACAGCAAGATCATCATCATACTTGTCATAGTTCTCATAGAATGCAGTGAAGTTATCAATAACAAGAAGAAGTGCTGAGCAGTCACTATTGTGCTGTACATATTCCTTGAAGGATCCGATACCCATTCCTGCGAATTTTTTCTTTCTCTCTGAAAGCTCTGTGGAGAAGAATTCAAAGGTATCGTCAAGCTTCTCATCCTCACCGTCAAAGCATACGCTTCCGATATGTGGCATAGCTGAAAATACAGCCATGGTACGGGATGAGAAATCAAGGATATAAGCATTAACCTCTGAAGGCTTATAGGTTGTAACAGCGCCATAAATAATGGTCTGCAAAAGTGTTGTTTTACCTGATCCTGCAGCACCGCAGATAAGGAGGTTGCCATCTGACATAAAGTCAACATAAGCCGTATACTGGCTCTGGATCTCCGGATTATCTGCGATACCGATGGGAAGTTTGAATGAAAAGCCTTCAGGCTTCTCAGCTTCAAGGTGCTTTAAATAGATTTTCTTTTCCAAAGCAGGCAGCCAAATCTGGCGTACATTTGGGATGTCGTGCTCTTTTGCCACATTAGCTGCATATTTCACAATAGCATCAAGCTGTGTAACCTTCTGGATGTTATCGGATTTCTTATTCTTATCCTTTTTCTTCGGAACGCCATTTTTACCAATAAGGTTAATAAGCTCAACCTTGGCATTCTTTTCATCACTGAATTCCACATCTGGCTCATAGGCTGCACCTGACCATCCGGACTGGAATTCTTCGAAAATTTCATCAGAACCAACCTGGAAGTATCCGCGACCTGTTCCTGTAATATAAGCAGCGTCGGGCTTCTTGATCATCTCGTTGGAGTCTGACTTATCGGCAACACGCAGACAGAGACGGAATCTAGTGTTAGACCAGATTTCATCATCTACAACGCCTGAAGGCTTCTGGGTTGCAAGAATAAGGTTTACACCAAGTGAACGTCCTACGCGGGCTGCCGATACCAGTGAACGCACGAACTCAGGCTGTTCTTTTTTCAGCTCAGCAAACTCATCTGCGATGATAAGAAGGTGAGGCATAGGCTCTGTTGCAACACCTGAGCGGTAAAGCTCAATATACGCATCAATATGCTTAACCTTGAAATCATTAAAGAGCTTCTGTCTGTGCTTGATCTCAGCATTTATTGAAAGCAGTGCTCTGTTTGTGGCATTACCGCCAAGGTTTGTGATAACACCTGAAACATGAGGAAGTCCCTCAAAGCTCTGTGCCATTCCGCCGCCCTTATAGTCGATAAGGATAAATGCCACTTCATCGGGATGATAGTTAATAGCAAGTGACAGAATGTAGCTCTGCAGCGTCTCTGATTTACCGGAACCGGTAGTACCTGCAACAAGGCCGTGAGGTCCATGATATTTTTCATGAATATCAAGGAAAAGAGGCTGATTACCGGACTTATAACCGATCATAGCTCTCATACTCTCATAGGTTCTGTTCTCAAGCCATCTATGGTAGATAGAAAGATCATCAACCTTGGATGTCTTATACATATCAAGGAAAGTAAGCATATCAGGGATACCTGCGCTCACTCCTGCGTCGCGAAGATGTACTCCCGAAAGAACTCTTGCAAATTTATCTGCCATTGCAACAGCAAGCTGATCGAAGGTAACATTTTCTCTTGAAGGGAAAGCATTAATAGTTGAAATAAAGCTCTGATTGTCGGCCTTATCAGTAATGATCGCTGTGCATCCGCTTGGAAGCTTATCAGGTGAATCAGCAAGCATTACTACTGTGATTCCCATGTCCTCTGTAGGATTCTGAAGGAACTTTGATATAGCTTCTTCTTCAAGGAGTGATCTGTCAGCTATGAAAAATACATAGTGCGGAAGAACCTTTTTGCCTTCTTCTCTTGAAGAAGCTTCTTTTCCGTTCTTATCAAGTCTGTCCCTGATAACGCCGGACATAAAGAACATAACGTCACCTATGCTGTTCTTATCGCAGCACATAAGACGGATCTTGCCATCAGGAGACCATGTATGAGGAAGAAATCTCATGTAATTCCAGTCATCACGTTCCTTTGACGGGAAAACAACGCAGAATCTTACATCAGTATAAGGATGCGCACTTGCAAGCTGAACACTTATAACTCTTGCAAGATTAAGGGCCTTATCTCTTTCGGGAGAAACGATTCCAACAAACCTGTTTTTATAAAGTGAAAGTGATACGGGTACATCCTTAAGAGTTGACATTGCAAGCTTGATCTCGTCTATTCTGTCATTTAGAGGATCATGCTCCTGCATTGCCTGTTCTTTTGGTACTTCGATCTTATTGAAAGAAGGAATATTACCTTTACCGAGACGAACATCCAGGAAATCATCGTGAACCCAGCTCTTTTCCCAAAGTCTGGGAGTCTCGTTAATACCAAACTCAGCTGCTTCCACTGCAGAAGGATAGGTTCTTTCAAGGACTCCGATGTTATATGCCATCTTATCCTTGATCTGACCGGTCATCTTAACAGCATATTCTTCATAAGTGCTGATTCTTTTATTCTCAGCCTCCATGAACACCTTGTCCTGGTGCTTGGTATTAATAATAGCCCACATAGCACCTATGCCTGCAGCTCCCAAACTCATTACAAGACCTGCTCCGCCAAAGCCTGTTCCCGTGCTTAGAACAGCACCAAGAGCCATGGGGATTACCATGGTAAAGGATGGTCCTATTGTGAAAAGAAGGGGCTGCTTTTCCTGCTTCTGTTTAGGCGGACATTTTTCAAGTGCAAATGCCTCATCATCGATAACCTCCAGTTTTCTGGGGGTTCTAAGGAAATAATTTTCTTCTTCGAATTCTTCCGGTTCTTCAGAGCCACTACCTGATGATGAAATGGCAATTTCCTTAAGTCCGGTTATCTTGCAGTTGTTCTTTGGATTGTTGATAGCAAGAACATTTTCAAGATATACAATCTTAAGACCTATGATATAAATGATGTCACCAAAGTGGAGTCTTTGCTCACCATCAAGCATTTTGCCGTTAACAAAGGTTCCGTTCATACTTCCAAGATCCTTAATTACAGCTTTTCCGTCAGATATGCTTATCTGTGCATGCTTGGGTGATACGAATTTATTACTGTAGCAAATAGCGTTGGAAGCATCGTTTCCTATACCAATGTTTGTTCCCGCATCGCCCTTTAAAAGGTACTTCTTAAACTGGTTATTTCCTTCCGTTATTTCTTCCGCAGTAAGTGAAAAAACCTGCCCATCCGGAAACTCACAGTTTACGAACAAACCTTCCTTAAGTGTTACTTTATCAACTCTTTTTTCATTCTCAGTGATGACAAACTGACCATCCCCCGTCAGCGTCCATACTCCATCCCAGACCTCAACAGGAAGAATTATGTCATCATCTCTTCCGCTTATATAGGGCTTTATCTCAAGCGGAACTTTACGGTTATCAACACTGGGAAGATACAATTCACAAAAACCGTTTTCAAAAACGGTAGTCAGTAAATAACTCATTCCTTTTTTTCTCCTTCCTCCATACCGGTTAAATGTCCAAAAGATTATCTATTGATGATTCAAAAATCTGTTTATAGATATCCTTATCCTTATAGGGTGAAAGAACCACAATAGTTATCCAGTATTTTTTATTGGTTTTCATATCTGTCCAATGGCTTAAATGATAATATTCGTAATATGTAACGTTCTCTATTGTGTCCTTGTACTCAAAATTCAGCGTTACACGATCCAGGTCAATGCTTTCATTTTCAAGTGTTCTCGATGTAATATCACTGAAGTAGAAATTTATACCTGTTGCAGCATTATCACGCATATACTTATCAACATCTTCATCCGCATAGTCATTGGTTGAAAAATCAAGCTTAGAATCCAAAGACTGAACTATTAAATATGTTCCGTTCAGATCTGAATAAAGATTGTAATTTTGCGTTTTTGTGTAACGTACAAACCTATCCCCCGGAACATGTAACCCTAAATGACTGATAGTATCTTCGATGATGTCATCAGCATCAGTTGAAGTCGGAGGCTTAGCTCCCGGCATTGAATAAGCATTTTCAGGAATAGCCCCTGCAAATTTATCTCTTATCTTCTCAACCTCTTCCTGAATTTCACCACTATGAGCACAGCTGACAAGAACAACCTCATACACATCACTGCCATTAGGTGCTAAATATGCAACAGCTGCTCCGCTCTTATAATTTTCCGAAGTGAATTTGTATGTACAGGTATAGGTCTTTGGATCGCTTTCAGAGTATTCCGAAACTACCTGTTCACTTACGCTTACTCCCGGAATAAGCTTTTCAAGCATTGACTTTGAGGTTTCCTTTAGTGTTTTCTGAATATCACTTACATGAAAAAAAACGATATTATTTCTTTCAAGCAAAGTGTTATCAGAATAAGAATCTGTAAGGACCACATTTGTTGTTACTTCGCTCTTGTTATCTGCTACAAAATCCAGCTCAAGCATATTGTCAGCCAGCCTTGTTTCGGTAACATCAGAATAAATACTTTTGGGATAACTGAAGGTAAAATCAAAACCATCCGCCTTCGTCTTATACTCAGTGTCAATTGCAAGAGCCGAATAGTCAGTCCCCGGAGCAAAGCCGCCACCGCCAAGATTTCCGACAATAAGGAAAATCACAATAACGGCTGCAACAGCACCTAATGCAATAAACAAAGGCTTTTTGCTTTTGCTTTTTGCAACAGGCTTTTCGACAGTCTCGGGTGCTGCCTTAACAGGCTCACTTATAGGAGGAGCAACAGTTGTAACTTCTTTTTTTGCAGCATTTTCAAGAGCTTCTTTTTCAGCCTCTGCCTTCCTTCTTCTCTCTTCAACCTCCTGTTCCATCCTTCTGACTTCGGCTTCGGCAGCTTCTCGTTTTGCCTTTTCCTCTTCTGCTTTTTTTCTTGCTTCTTCTTCAGCTTTCTTCTTTTTCTGAGATGAGACAAACAGCGCCGATGTATCATCATTATCAATGTTTGTCATATTTTCATCACTCATTAATATTTCCCCCTTAAAATGCTTTTTATTTTATTAATGCAGCTGATTCTTTAAGCATTCTGTCAAATATAGTTGTGTAAACATCTTTGTTTTTCTCAGGTACAAAGGTTAATACCGTTTCCATATAAACTACGTCATTCTTTACCCAATACTGGAAATAATCTCTTTCCCAATAGGTTATGTCGTTTATATTCAATCTGTATTCCGCGGTATAGTCATAACCAATGAAAGGATCCGTTGTGTCATTAAGGAACATTCTGTTATCGGAGTTAAAGATTGAACTGAGATCAAAAGTCTCTGAAGCATCACTAAATTCCATAAATGCTATATCTTTTGTTTCTTCGGTAAACGTATATTCCTCAGTTGTACCAACGGCAGGAGCAGCAGCTATAATGATTGCCCCATTATCGTCTGAATATATAGCTTTACCATTCTCCTCATTTAAAAGCTTAAATCTGTCCTTCGGCATTGGTATGTAAACTCCTACTTCAGAAAATACCAATTGCCCATCCCAGTCATAATCTGTAGGTTCGTTACATCCCGGTATCTTAACTGCATCAGAAAGATTCTTTTCCTTGAACAGTTCAAGAACTTTTTCACTATTATCAGTATCAGAAGCTCTCTGGTATGTCATTGCAAAAGACATAACCATATGACCTTCACTGTTCTTTTCAATCCATGTGACAGAATGACCGACTGATTCATCAGCTGACTTAAATGAAGTTTTATACATATAAGAGTCAGGTTCACCTGATGCAAGGTCTGTCAGTTCTTCAGAAGTGATCTCTTCATCTCCAATCATTTCCTTAGAAAAATCAACCATTGATTCAAGGCAGGATTTTGCTGCAACAGCAAGTTCCTCAGATGTTATTCCAAGATCCTTTAGAGATACAAAAAGTACAGCATCCTTACTGTTTTCGGTAGAAAAACTGATCGAAATACTATTATCCAAATCCGATTCTTCAACGTTTGTATACAATGTATCCGGATAAAATACGGTTATATCGTAGCCTTCTTTACCTGATTTATATTCGCCATAGCATTCCAAGGTGTCATAATCTATCTTTTTACCTCCGCCACCTGCAACTACTGCAATAATCGCTATAAGTGCAACAACGGCTACTCCGATACCTATGAAAATCGGGAGCTTTGATTTTCCGCCGGTTTTCTCTTTTACAGGTTTAGGCATAGGAGCTGCCTTGGTTGCCGCAGCGGCAGCAGCTGCTTGCGCTTTTGCCTGCTCCTCGGCTTGTCGTTTTCTTTCTTCAACCTCCTGTTCCATTCTTCGAACCTCTGCTTCTGCAGCTTCGCGTTTTGCCTTTTCCTCTTCAGCTTTTTTTCTTGCTTCTTCTTCAGCCTGTTTTTTCTTTTGAGCAGATACAAATAACGCTGATGTACCCTCATTATTGTTCATGTTTTCATCACTCATGTTTATTCCCCTTTTCCTTCAAAAACTTACATGTGTTTCTGTTCCGTCATTGCCAGGATCTCATCATGACTTAATTCCACGTCCCCGAATCTGACGAAAATCCCATTGGTTACTACACTGTTCCATTGCTGCGGATCCCTTAGATGATGAAACCGGACCTTATCAAGGTGTGGCTTCATATCGAGAAGGAGCCGACTTCCGGAAACAAAGTCCACCTGAAGAACATAGTTATCAAGCGGCTTTACGGCTGATATGTACTCCCTATCCAAATTAATACCCTCCTCTAAACGAAAAATTTTCGAAAAAAAATTTCACCACACACATTGTATGGTGAAATAAAAAATCAATATATTAACTTTTAGTTAGCAATTTTATCTATGTACTCAAATAAAAGTTTCCGTTTTGTTTGTCTGTCGCCTTTTATATCAAGCTTAGTATACATCTGATTTATGTACTGTTTGACGCTACCCTCAGATAAAAACAGCTGCTCTGCAATTTCCTTGTTTGACAGTCTGGTTTCCATAAGGGATGCAATTTCGAACTCCCTTTTTGAAAGTAAGCTTACCGGAACCTTACTCTTTGATTTACCCTTCAGCTTGTTTCTTCTGCCTTCGAAATTTTCGCCAAATGTCTTAACTTTGCTGACAAAACTCTTATATTCTGTATCCGTAACTAAATCAAGCAAATCCTTAATGTAATTGTAATTTTCGGCAAATGGCATATATAACCTGTCCGGTACGGAGGCCTTCACCGCTTCTTCAAGCATTTTATGAGCTTCAAGTCTTTTGCCCATCATCTCGTAGGCGGCAGCTGTCTGAATCTGAACATGAATCTTTACAAGGTTGTAATGCAGACCATCGCATGCCGCAAAAAGCCCTTCGCTTCTTCCAATCACCTTGGCATAGGAACCCTGAGCAAGATATACCTGATTTTCAATCATTTCATGCATAGGCTTTCCCGGCGCAAGTATATTCATCGTTGAAAGCTTATGATCACGATAAACATCCGGTATTTTATCTGCCTGTTCAAGAACTGCATAGTAATAGGCGTAGGTTGCATGCCAGATGTTTATCAGTGCAATATTATGCTCCTTTAAAAGCTCATCGTAGCGCTGCTTTGCAGTATATCTTTCTTCATTATTTGTAAAAAGAGAAAGTCTTCTTGCTGCAAAATCAGCACACAGCGCCATATTTTTCTGATTAGTATTTTCAATCTGGATATATGCACTTTCAAGTTCTATCTGCGCATCATCAAAATCACCCTGAAGGAAATTCATCTCGGCCCGCATGATTTTCTCAGCGCCAAGGCCATGACCATCGGTTATCTTATAATAATGTGGCATGCACTCATCCATCTCCTGCATTTCACTTTCAAGGCCGCCCGGTATTCTGTGATACATCATAATGATCGATGGTGAGCTAAAGGACCAGCCGCCTGTATTTCTAAGGCTCATGGCTATGCCTGTCATCTGCTCGCTGGCTTTTCTATGCATCTTACTCATGGCAGTAATATCGTTATACATTAAAAAGCTCATGATAAGATCGCTTTCACCCATAAGATTGCCCCGTTCTTCCTCAGGCATTTCAGGATGTTTTTTTATAGCTGCTCCAAGCTTTTCCTTAAGCTCCATCATTTTAGGAATCTGACGCCAGTTGAACATGCACCTCATAAGAACAAGTATCGAGAAAGGATTCTCCAAAAGGATATCGTCAGGAATTTTAGCAAGTTCATCAAGAATCAGTTGTGGTTTCAAGGTACTAAGCAGTATTCCTGCATCAAGCTTTATTACCTTAAGAAAGGCATCATAGTTTTCACTTATTCTGTAATGAGCTATGGCATGTAAATACAGCTGATGCTCCTCATACCATTTACCATATCTGTTTCTGTAAAAATCCTGCTTTTCTTTTGGTAATGTCTTAAAGGAACGCTCCGCACATTCTTTCATCATGTGATGGAAACGATATTTTTGTCCTTCAGGAAGCTTTGTAACAAAAGCATTTCTCTCAGTTAAAGTATTTACTAAGGTTTCTGCATCTTCCAAGCCTGTTACGAATTCAGCCATGGAAACAGAGAATTCATCTGCAAGTCCCATGACAGCAATGAATTCTCTTTGTACTCCGGGAAGCGGCTCGATCATCGCTGCTGTGAAAATAGTATAAATATCAGAATTAGAATCAGGTAGAGATCCTCTCTCAAGCAGTGTCCTGAGATTAAGATATATAGCAGAGAACCAGCCCTCGCAGGAATACAGAAGGCTCTTTATCTGCTCATCTGTAAGGTCAGTCCCGCATCTGTGGGCATAAACAGACAGCTCTGTATGATTAAGGCGAAGCTGATCTATTCCTATCTGATAAAGCTTTGCGCCAAGTCGTAGGATTTCAGATGAAGACAAAAATCTGTCGCGGCTTGCAATTATAATATGCACTGTTTCAGGAATTCTGTTAGCCAGAGTGCTTATAAAAGCAGATACCCTGAAATCTCTAAGCAAATGAAAATCATCTATAAAAATATAGCATTCCTTGTAATCCGAAAGCTCATAACACATATCATCAGCCAGCAGTCCTCCTGCAGCTGCATCTGTAGGAAAAGGATAATTCTGCATAAACGAAAGTCCTGCATGAACAAAGGCATCCGTAACACTTCTCCAGAAAATAGTCAGATTATCAGAATATGCACTTATTCTGATAATCTTGCAATTATCTTCCTTTGTCTTTTGTGAAAGGAACCAGTTTATAGCAGTAGTTTTACCATATCCCATAGGCGCAATGATAGTAGTTAGCGCACTGTCTGATATTGGTCTTAGACTCTCCTGTAAACGTTCAGATATGTAGATGGTGTTTAGATTACTTTTTCTTTTCGGCATGCTATTATCCCCATATTAAGCAAAGCAGAATTTCAGTAACTGTATTTATTATTTTTCAAGCTGGGCCTTTATTTCGTCAAAGCTAAGATACTTGTCAGTAGATAAAGGCTCATAATTCAGAAAGCCATCCGTGTTCGAAATATTGACTTTATTAAGTCCATCGACATCTACGCCTGTGTAGGGGCCTTTTGAAGTTATTATTTCCGCAAATTTATCCTGATACTCAGCCAAGGATATTTCTGTTTCACCAAGACGGTATGTATATGTTTCATTTTCAATATCATACACAGCATAAAGTTCATCAGTTATTTCAAGCTCACTACCATTTATGGTATACACCATAAAGATCTCTGTGCCTGACATGCCACTGGTCCAAAGAACGGTGTTTTCTGCGTCGGAAATATAAATATGATTTCCGTCATACCCCTGTGATACGCTGAGAAGCTCACTTAAATTTCCATCAGGTGCTATGAAAATATGAGCATTTCCCTCTTCCTCGAGAGGTCCCTCAGAATTAGCTGCCGCAAGAATGGGCGTTTCCACACCATTTATTTCTATAAGTGCGAAATTGTCTGCGGTTCCATTGTCATTATATTCAGTTACTTTGCTTAAGTAAGCTGATTTATAGTCGCTAAAATCGGTGCTGCCTGATTCATCCACCACATCATCTGTGGTTTCTTCAGATGAGACTTCTGTTTCCTCCTCGGTTACTTCCGGTTCTGTTTCTTCTGTTGTTTCCTCTTCGGCCGCTTCCGGTTCTTCTTCCAAGGTTTCGGTTTCAGGCTCTTCTATTTCAGTTTCTTCTTCAGTTTCCTGAACCTCAGAAGCTGCAGGTACATCCTCTTCTGGAACGTCAGTTGTCTGTTCGCTTTGTCCACCGCAGGCTGTAAGCATTGAAGATATCAAAAGTGCTGCCATTAATGAAGTTATAATTTTATTCCTTTTCATCATTTTTACCCCCTTCGTTTCCAATTATGTTTCTAAATGTTATCGTAATATCATTATTAATTTGTTTATATATTATCATACAATATTCTTGACGAAAGAAAAATAGGAAATATAATTTTGCACTAATTAATTACGCTAAAATAAATATTTTCTATATTCAAAAGAAAATGACTTAATTCCAAATCTGAAATTAAGCCATTTTTCCTAACATTATTTTTTATTATCTTTATTTAAAACTACGTCATCAGATTTTCAACAGTGTAGTTGATTTCTACTTCCAGCGATTCATGCATTTCATTCCATTTCATCATTACTCTCTCAAGAGGGACATGATAGTCCTCAGCTGAGGCTTTAAGCAGTATCGCTATCACTTTATCATCACCATACTTTGCCACGATATCGCTTCCTCTGAGGCATGAAGCCATGACCTCCATATACTTATCTCTGTATTCACTTACATGACCGTTTCTGCTCTCCAATGTAAAAACAATAAAATGAATATCACTGGGATAGTTTTTCTCTACCCGGATAAGAAATCTGTAAACCGTCTTCAGCTGTTCCATAGGTAAAACAAAGGCTCCCCGCTGACCTTCTCGTTCTCCAAGAATCATTCGGATCTCTGAGTTATTATCCGGTTTATTTTCATTTACTTCATCCTCGCCGTGCTTATAAATTACATAACCGTGTTTTCCGTTATGCTTAGCTTCATATAGTGCTTCATCAGCCTTTTTAAAAAGCGTGTTAAAATCATTTCCCTCATCAGGACAGATTGCTGCGCCTATGGAGCATCCAAGAGGAATGTTCATGTCTTCTGCAAGACATTCTTTTGCGAAGTTAAAGAGCTTTCTGTTTAAGAACTCGGTCCTCTCCCTTAGCATTCTCTCTTCTTTTGTATTCTGACAAAATGCTATGAACTCATCACCACCGACTCTTCCGATTATGTCAGAGGATCTCATGATACTCTTTAGTATTTCAGCGAACCTTATAAGAATCTGATCGCCCTTTTCATGACCGTAGATATCATTAACCAGCTTAAAGCTGTCGAGGTCTATCATCATAAGTATGCCCTGACCATTTCTTACAGCCTGGTCTATTTCACGCATGCTGGTAGTCTTATTTAAAAGTCCTGTCATTGGATCATTTTCGGCAGCAGCCCTAAGACCTCTTATCTGGTTTAAGTTTGCCATGATGTTATCAACTCTTCGAAGAAGTACATCAGCCTTGAAGGGTTTTCTTATGTAATCAACAGCACCTATGGTAAGACTTTGTTCCTCAGTTTCATCACTTGAAAGTGCAGTCATGAACATTACAGGGATGATAATATTGTATTTGGCTCTGAGATTCTCCATCATCTCAAAGCCGGTCATTCCGGGCATGATAAGATCAGACAGAATCATATCGGGCTTAACATCCGCATAGATGTCAATGGCCCTTTGTCCTGAATCTGCCGTAACAATATCATATTTATCTGAAAGTATTCCTTTAGTAAGTCGTATGATTATCTCATCATCATCCACGACCAGGATTCTTCTTTTATCCATAAGGCACCTCAAATGTCTTTAAGAATCTCTCTAAATGACCTGTACTCAGATATAAGTTCGTAATTATTATCCCTAACAAAATCAATATCGTCTCTGTTTGCTGCTTCTTCAAGTTCCCTTGCCTTATCGGATAGATTTTTAGCTCCGATAAGTCTGGCAGAGCTTTTTAGTGCATGTACTTTTGCTGAATAGTTTTTGAAGTCATCCTTGAAGTAGTACTCTTCAATTTCATCTGCTTTATTATCAATAGATTCCTTGAAAAATCTTAGTGTATCCAGGAATAAGCCTTTGCTTCCCGAAAAATTGATACCGTCTTCGATGTTGATAATGCCGTCCTTATCAAGCTTTTCAATAGCTTCCCATACTTTAGCATCATCACCCGAATCATTTGCAGGAACATAAGAATTATCTGCCACATCAGATACCTTCTCTCCTGCAATTTCCATTGATTCATCCGGGGTTTCATCTGATAGCTTTTCCTTGGGTATGTATTTTAGAAGCATTCTTTCAAGGTTTGGTCCATTAACGGGTTTTCCCATATAGTCATTGAAACCGGCATTAAGATATATTTCTCTTACACCTTCAATGACATTGGCAGTAAGTGCTATACATATACTGTTGTGGTTCTCATTTTCTGTATTGCTTCTGATTCTCTTAAGAAGTTCAACTCCGTCCATTTCAGGCATTCTGTGGTCTATAAGCATGATGTCGAACTTTTCGTTTTCAAGCTTTTCAAGAACCTCTTTACCACTGGTACAGCACACAAGATTGACCTTTGTCTGTTTTAACAATCCCCTCATAACTGACAGGTTGATTTCCGTATCATCAACAGCAAGTATATTGACTCCCGGTGCCACAAAGCTTGGTCTGTAGTCTTCTTTTTCTACAATAGCTTTTTCTATTGCCAGCTTGTATTCTCCAATAGGTTCGTAGGATACAACCTTTTGCTTTAACTTAACATCAAACTCACTGCCGACACCGTATGTACTCTTTATATCGATATCACCGTCCATAAGATCAAGGAGTTTTTTAACGATACTCATTCCAAGGCCGGTTCCCTCAATAGTTCTGTTTTTAATCTCATCAAATCTCTCAAAGGCATTAAAAATCTTCTCTACATCCTCAGGCTTCATTCCAATGCCTGTATCTGTCACGCCAACCTTTAAGAATATAGTGTCATCTTCATCTGTTTTTTCAAAATCAATTATGAGATCTGCGCCGCCTTTTTCTGTATATTTAATAGCATTTGTAAGTAGGTTGATTATTATCTGTTTAATTCTGGTGGGATCACCATACAGCTTACCGGGAGTGTTCTGATTTACGTTAATATGCAGATAAAGTCCCTTTTTGGCAACTCTGTCATTCATCATGAACAAGACTTCAGAGATAAGTACTGACAATTCATATTCCTGCGGAATAATGCTCATTTTGCCTGATTCAATCCTTGAAAAATCAAGCACGTCATTAACCAGGTTAAGCAGAGTATTTGCAGCATTCTTGATATTAAAAGCATAGGTCTTAAGGTCAGGATCCTGATACTCTCTGAGAATCATTTCATCCATACCAAGAATTGCATTGATAGGCGTTCTGATTTCATGAGACATATTTGCAAGGAAATCACTTTTTGCCTGGGATGCCTGCTCTGCCAGAGCTTTTGCCTGAATAAGCTCCTTGCTTTCGCGTACTTTAACTGATGCGCTTATAAGATACATTGCAAGTACCATCACAAGCAGTAACAGACCAAAATAAACCGTCATACCTGTTGATTTTAGGAACATAATCTTATGTACTACGGTATCCCTGTCCACACTTCCTGCTATGAAAAGGTCAGTGTTCTCTACTTCTGCAGAATAGAATATTTGCTTACCATTAATGGTATTTTCCATGGAAACAGCTGACGCCGTAAGGTCGCCGCGCATTCTTAGCTTGGAAAACACATCCTGCGCAGAATTACTTTCATAGAATCTATGGTCAGCGTTTGTCATGGAGCTTTTATATACGATAATGTTGCCATCCTTACTCATGAGTAAGGGTGTACCAAGAGCTTTAAACTCGTCAACATCATAATATTTCCGAATATAGCTTGCAGAGCACAGCTTATATAAAACATATCTGACATTGTCTTCCTGAAGAACGGGATATGAAAATAGAATGCCACCGCTTCTTTGGTATGAAACCGCAGAATATCCATGAAGAGATGTAAGTATTCCCTCATAATCATCAACGGAAAGAGCATCACCATATAATGCTTCTCCGTCAGCTGCCATTATACCTACAACCACACCTACATCATGCTTGTAGACACTTTCCATAACCTTTATTGTTTTTTCAAGATTGTTATTATTATCTTCTTCTTCGTATGCAATCAGAAGTTGTCCCATCCTATGAAGGGTATACATCTCAGTCATCAGTCTCTGGGAATAGAGATTTCCGGCATCCTTTGACTCCTGCTGAATCAGACTTACTGCATACTCATTAATCCTGTAATCAAGGCGCTGACTGATAAGTATGCCAAAGCCAATCATTACAAGACCAAAAAGTACCAAAACCGCCATAAGGCCTCTGTTGTAGAAACGGAGTCTGTCACTCATAAACCTCTACTCCTTCCACAAACCAGTCCATTCTGAAAAGAAGAGCATCATCACTTATTCTCTCCTTCCCATTACACATCTTTGTGCCGTCATTTCTATAGATATTGCCCATAAAGCAATCCCAACCGTTTCGGAACTTCTCCATATTCTCATCAATAATAGGAACGAGATATTCGGGAACTTCGCTGGAAAAAGGGCTAAGACTTACAACACCGTACTGAGCTCCCCACCAATATGCATTTTTGCTGCCAATATTTCCCTTGAAATAATCGGCTAGTATGCCTTCGTACAAAGGCTCCCACTCAAAAACAACTGCCGTAAGGAATTTATCTGAATGTTCTTTCTTTACGCTGTTATAGCCAATCGAATAGACTCCGTTTTCTTCAGCCACATCTATGGTTACAGGATGACTTGCATGAAAAGTAAGCACATCAGCGCCGTCCTCAAATATGAGTTTTTCGGCTGCTTTGCGCTCTGCTTCTTCATCGCTCCAGGAACCAATGAATCTGACTTTTAGTTTTACATCGGGATTAACTGATTTTGCACCAAGATAATAGGCATTGACACCTCGGTCCACCTGAGGACAATTTGTACCACCAACATAGCCAAGGGTATCGCTTTCTGTCATGCAACCCGCAATAATACCCGCCAGATATCTCATTTCATAGATTCTGCCAAAATATGTAGAGGTATTGAATGCGTCGCATTCTTCAGATACTGTATAGAAAATTACATCAGGATAGCTTTCAAGAATCTTCTGACAATTATTACCAAATCCGCCACTGGTTAGGAAAATAACATTACAGCCCTTTTTCACAAGCTCTTCTACTGCAGGAGCGGTATCTTCTGCATTTTCATTTACATATTCAACTATTTCAAGGGGAAGGCCCAGCTTTTCACAAGCCGCACTTAAGCCCTCATAATGTATCTCACTCCAACCATCATCATCTATCGAATCAATAAAAATTCCGCCGATTTTGATTTCTGTCTCTTTCTCAGGCCTGTTAGTTACCATGATAAAGATAATAATGAATGTAAGTATTATGAGTAAAAGAAGGAAAAATATTGTCCAGATATTTTCTCTAACCTTATTCATATATGCTCCATTATATGCTACTTATCGATAATATATTTAAGGACGGCAGCATCTCCTATTACGATATCAACGCCGCCTCCCTCAAGCTCTTCAAGACAATCATCAAGGGTTGCCAAAGGTACTGTAGTCACAGGGAATCCGGCATATCCAAAATCACTGTTTCCTTCACAGTAGTAGTGGCCTGTTGTCATGTTTTCAACAGCAACCGTAAGATTGTTATCAGGATTATTTAAAACTTCTTCTATTTCAGCTGCATTTTTAACGTTATCAAATAACGTACATTTATCTGTAGTAACAATTATCTGTCCTGCATGATAATATGGATCAGAAAAATCTACATACTTTTTCCTGGCATCATTAATCGTTATGCCGGCAATGCATATATCAGCTTTATGCTGGGCAACCGTCATAAACATAATGTCGAAATTTATATATTCAAGAACAAGCTCTTTACCAAGATATTCCGCAAGAGCTGCAACGAATTCCTTATCTATACCATAGGATTTATCGGCAATATTATAATCAAAGGGAGCGAAATCACCTGTGGTAGCCACAATAAGCTGATCCTTTGTGTTGTTTCTCTCAACAGATTCTACAGGAACAGGCTCTCCCCCTTCGTAGTGTGAGCATATCTCTTCAAATTTTCCGTTTGCTTCACATTCCTTGATAAAAGCATTGATCTGATTAAGGAGCTCCGGCTGATTCTTATCGACACCGATGCCGTATTCTTCCTCAGTCAGATTTATATCGATAACATTCAAGTTATCATACTTTAAATGGGCGTCTTCTCCGATAACTGCCTTTGGACTGGAGCACGCTGTAATAGAAATGAGTAATGTTGTTACGATTAAAATTCTGACTAATCTACTCATGTTTTGTCCTCGTTTAGAAAAATAAAAAAACGATTAATCGATAATACCTCAACCATAATTATAAAATAATTCTATAAAATGCTAAAAAACATAAAGTAAAATTACTCTTAAATCTGCGCATATCCGGACAAATCTTTGGAAATTTCAATAGAATTATCTGCGCTTAAAAAAGGGAATCCGCAAAAGCAGATTCCCTAAATTATTATTCGATATTAAATTATAAGAGTTCCTGGAAGCCGGGTACAAACAGATGTCTCGGAATACCATCTACCATGATCGGTCCTACATCACCCTGGATAAGAGGACGAACATAAGTGATAAACTCATCTGTTACATAAGTGCCTTCCTTGTTGATCCATTCTCTGGGAACGAGACGCTCATCATTAGCAATCTTGTGAACATCCTTAACCTCTGTTCCAGCCTGATAAGGATCATCTGAAAGTCTCTCGATAACTACCATCTTACCGCTGTCACCTTCATCAGCAGCCTTCATGGCAGCACCACCAACCTCGTAAGCTTCAAGAATATCTACACGAGATGCACAGTGGCTAGCAGCTCTCTGAAGTGTTGAAAGCTCGATAGCTCTGGTCTTGCAGCCGATTTCCTGTGAAAGTACTGTGCAAAGATATCTTGCTGTACCAGTAAGCTGCTTGTGTCCGAATGCATCTACATACTCAACGCCGTTGTCGTACTCGCTGATGTATTTGCCATCTTTGTCATGAATACCTTCGGAAATAGCAATAACAACGTTTGCCTTCTCCTTAAGGAGCTTCTTAACCTTATCGATGAACTTCTTAACATCGAAAGGAAGCTCAGGAAGATAGATTGCATCAGGTCCGTCACAGTCTTCTCCTCTTGAAAGAGCAGCTGAGCCTGTAAGCCATCCTGCATTTCTACCCATGATCTCAACAATTACAACCTGACCATGCTCTGTCTCAAGACTCCATCCATCACGGATGATCTCTTTTACAGATGTACCGATGTACTTAGCAGCTGAGCCGTATCCCGGTGTGTGGTCAGTAAGTGCAAGGTCATTATCAATTGTCTTAGGACAACCAACGAATCTTACTGTAGAACCGGAAATGATTGCGTAATCAGAAAGCTTCTTGATGGTATCCATTGAGTCGTTACCACCGATGTAGATAAAGCAATCGATCTCGAGATCTGTAAGAATCTGGAAAATCTTCTCATAGGTCTCTTTGCTCTCGAAAATCTCGGGAAGCTTGTAACGACAAGAGCCAAGATATGCAGAAGGTGTTCTCTTCAGAAGCTCTGCATCAAGTCCGGTCTTAATGTGATCAGCAAGATCAACATAACGACCTTCCATAAGTCCCTGAACCCCGTGGATCATACCGTACACTTTCTTATACCCACGATCGATAGCTGTACGATAAACACCGGCAAGCGATGAATTGATTGCAGCAGTAGGTCCTCCGGACTGTCCAACAATAACGTTTCTCTTCTCCTTAGTTGCCATGGTTTGTAATACCCCCTTATCTAGTATTTTTTAGGAAATTGCCTTATATATATTGCGATTTCTTAGCATTTCCTATGCAACATGACTATATTTTATCAAACCACCGCGCTGTTGTCATTAATATTAGATAAATTTCTGTATTACCTGAAATGATTTTTGTAATACTACTTAACCTTAACGTTCTTAGTCTTACTCCATTTTGAGTAGAGTTTCTCAGCTCCCTTTTTTCTGAAGGTACGGATTCTTACGTAGTATTTCTTTTTGGATGTGAGCTTTTTAATGGTTTTAGATGTTGTTTTGGTCTTATTTATCGTTACTGTCTTAACATTCTTTTTAAAGGACTTATCCATACTATACTGAATCTCGTAGCCCTTAATTCCTTTTGCGTTCTGCTTCTTCCACGATAATGTTATGGATTTCTTGCCGGCCTTTAGCTTGGTAAAGCTTGTACCCTTCTGAGTTTTATCCAGCTTTCCGGGTTCTTCGGCATTTATTTCAACTTGCGTATCTGTATTACTTGTTGTCACCGCGGATGTTGAAGGCTTATCTGTATCATCGGATTCAGAACCAGGCGTATCAGCTTTGGGGAATTTGATGGTCAATTTGGAGAAATATGGATTTCTTTCTTTTATGCACTTCTGTTTTGCAGCATTTGAAAGAACTATAACCTTATCTCCATGGACAGAGTTGCTCTCATGAAGAATACATTTACCGTCAAAATCTTTCAAAATGATATCCGGAGTTCCATTATTGTCAACATCCAATTCATAGAACCTTGGTTCAGAATATGTAGTTGTCAGAGCATGATCGATCTGTTCTACCCAATATAATGTATTATAGAAGGGATCATAAGGATTAGCACAGTAAAAAGCACTAATGTCAGCTTCTCCTCCGGTCATATCCAAGGTGCATTCGCCATTATTCAGCTGTGGTATTTTGATGATCATTGGAGCATAATACGGTAACTTGCTTCCATTCAAAAAATCAAGCTTCAAATCTTTTTCATCAATTATAAAATCACCAGAGTAAGTACATTCATCCAGAACATTTATCACCATGATTGATCGCGAGACATCATAAGTATCTAATGTTACTTCTGCCTTTATATCACCTATGCCATCACTATTTAGATCAAATACAAAATTATGTAAGTCAGAATCTGTTCCTACTAACATACTTTTCTTGACATAATTAGCAGTGTAAAAAGCTGTTAAAGCTTCTCTTCCTCTAAGCACAACGGAAGGACTTGTCAGTTGTATAGTATATGTCCCTTTATTTCCATATTTTTTCTCAATTGTAACCTTATTTGCAGGAGACCCGCTGTATGTTGCGATACACTTCAAATCTACCTTCGTAAGTATTTGGTAGACTTCCGGTTCTGTAACAATCATTTCTGAATCTTCAAATGTAATTTTTCCACCTCGTACCGCAACAGCCATATTGGCAGATTTGATGGATGTCTTTCCGCTTTTAAAGTGCAAATTACTATCATCGATCCAAATACCACCGCCAGATTCTTTCATTGTTATGTTGCCATCTATTGTCACTGTTCGTCCAGCGTACATGTGGTCTAAGGTTTTATAATAAATACCGCATGAATCCTTTGGAAGTTCAAAAGTAACGTCACCTTTTATAGTAAGATCAGTTGTAAAATTTGCATAAACACCCGCTTTAGTCGATTCCCCGGATATTTCTTCAGTTGTCGTTGTTGTGATTATTGCATCGTAGAATGTTAAAATATGCTTATCAGAATCATATGTTGCATAGCCGCTACCATTTGGCCAGGTAATACGATTGCGGTTATCATATGTAACCTGTGTACCCCCTATCCAAAGTCTATAGGCAATTAAGCTTGCTCTGGCAACAGCCTTACCCCCACTGAATAAGCACAATGCTAATGTCAATAATACCAAGTTAGTTATAAATGCCCTGATATGTTTCATCTTACCCTCCTCTTATCTTTTGTATTTTGCTATTTCTAAATCATGGTTGTAAAACCATTCTTTAGCCTATTCCCAAAAACAATTATAGCAGATGATTTTTTAATATGAAAATAATGCGATACATTTTTCAATTTGTTATAATGTTCTCGCAATCATATACATATAGTTTTTGTTTTGAATTGGAGGGCGGGATAATGAAGAAAAGGAACTGGTTTTCTGTAACTAAATAATCATTTTTATAATTGTCTAAAAAGGACGCCCATTATTGAGCGTCCTTCATCTTTATTACTTCATTTTTCAGTATTATGATGTATCAGCGAGAAAACTCCTTCCGACATAGTCGGTGGGGGATGAATCGCTGGCGCTCAGCGTTTCGCTTTGCTGTATCGTCCTGTTTTTTCATATTTTCTTTTGTGGTCATCCGTGCGCTGGCTTTCTATATATTTTTTCACTGTCTCAAGTGAAACGGATCCGGTTGTGGCGCAAAAATA
>NZ_AUJJ01000036.1:0-21682 GCF_000424165.1 Butyrivibrio sp. AE3006
AGATGGCTAAGGTGGCTGCAAAGGATCTGGGACACAGCGAGATCGTAAACCATGATAGTCCTGAGTTTGTGAAGTTCGTACTGAATCTGCATTGAAGGTGGTATGCCGTCAGATGAATAATATGAAAACATGGCTTATTACTGGCTGCTCAGAGGGCGGAATTGGTGCGGGAATCGCGAAAAATGCTCTTGAAAGAGGCTACAACGTGGTAGTCACTGCGAGAAATACTGATAAAGTAAAAAACATAGTGGCAAAGTATCCTGAAACAGCTCTTGCTGTGGTGTTGGATGTTACGGATAAAAACAGCATTAAAAACTGTGTTAAGACTGCAACCGATAAATTTGGTAAGATAGATGTTCTTGTAAACAATGCAGGTTATGCATACAGATCTTCAGTCGAGGAAGCTGAAGATGAAGGTGTACGAAAGATGTTTGATACAAACTTCTTCGGGGCAGTTGAAATGATCAAAGCTGTCCTTCCCGGAATGAGAGAGAATAAAAGTGGTGCCATAATAAACATATCGTCAATAGGAGCAGCCCGTACAGGCGCAGCTTCCGGCTATTATGCTGCAAGTAAGGCAGCATTGGAACTGATGTCAGAAGGGCTTTATGCTGAGATGAAGCCCTTGGGAATTAAGGTGATGATTGTGGAACCCGGTGCTTTCAGGACACATTTTTATGACAGTTCACTTAAAGGGTCAAAGAACACGCTGGAGGATTATAAAGATACTGCCTGGCTTCGTTCTGTTGAACAGAATGTGAACAAGGCACAGCAGCCCGGAGATCCGGATAAGGCAGGTATTCCTCTAATAGAAGCTATTGAGAGTGATGAGACTCCTTTAAGGCTTCTTCTTGGAACAGATGCTATTTCAGCAGTCCGGGGTGCATTAAATGCCAGACTTAATGAGATAGATAAGTGGGAGAAAATGTCTGTAAAGACAGATTATTAAAAGCAGGAATGAGACATGGCTATGAAAGTACTTATCATTAATGGAAGCCCAAGAATTGGCGGCAACACGTCTATCGCAATAAACGAGATGGTGAAGGTATTTGATTCTGATGGCGTTGAAACCGAAGTGGTGTAGATTGGAAATAAGCGGTTTGCAGCTTCATATGGAGTCATTGGCACATCGGTATTATTTACCGATGTGTTTTGTTTCGCAAATTTGAAAATTGTTTAAATTTGCGAAATGAGGTATACTGTTTTTGAGGTGAAGAAAATGAAGCTGATACAGAGAGATTATTATTTAAATGCCCTACTTGCAGTTAAAGATATTCCGGATATCAAGGTGATAACCGGCGTAAGAAGAAGTGGAAAATCCAAACTTATGGATGCACTCATTGAGAGTATTTCGAAAGATGAGAGTGCAAATATTGTGCGCATTAAACTAAACCTGAAAAAGAATGAGCCATTACTTAATGGCGATAAGCTCTATGAATATATTGAGAAGCAATATGACTCTCAAAAGAATAACTATTTGTTTATAGACGAGATTCAGATGTGTGAGGGTTTTGAAAGAGTTATTAATAGTGTTTATGAGGAAGAATTATTTGATATATATCTTACAGGATCTAATGCTTTTTTGCTTTCAAGTGACCTGGCGACTTTGTTTGGCGGAAGGATATTTGAGGTAAAACTATATCCATTTTCTTTTAGTGAGTATATGACATATTTCCCATCGAACAATGTGGATGAGGCCTTTGACGATTATGTACGAAAAGGCGGCATGTCTGGTTCATATTTATATAAGTCAGAGGAAGATGCCAGGAAATATGTAAATGGAATATATCGAACTACCATTACAAAGGATATAGTTACCAAATTCAAAATTGAAAATGAAGACTTACTTATAATGATTGGTAATTTCCTTATGGATAATGTTGGCAATCAGACTTCGATAAGAAATGTTGCCTCTAAGCTTACGTCCGGTACATATAAAACAAACGATAAAACGGTTGGATCATATATAGATTATCTGTGCCGTTCTTTTTTGTTCTACCCAATTCAGAGATATGACATAAAAGGGAAAAAATATCTTGAATCAGACAAGAAGTATTATCTTTCGGATCTGTCTTTCCGCTTTGCTGAATTAGGAACAAAAGATGCTGACTATGGTCATTTATATGAGAATATAGTGGCTCTTGAGCTTTTGCGCCGTGGCTACGAGGTTTATGTTGGAAAGCTGTATGAAAAAGAGATTGATTTTGTTGCCATTAAAGAAGGTGAAAAGCTGTACATACAGGTTTCCGATGATATAACAAGGGAGGAGACTTTTAAGAGAGAAGTGGCTCCGTTGTTGAGCATTAAAGATGCTTATCCAAAGATGCTCATAGCAAGAACGAAACATGATGAGACACAGCATGAAGGAATAAGGATAATTGATATTGCAAGATGGCTTGTTGATTCGCAAAAGTAATAAAATATTATAAATGCGAAATGGGTTGGCGTATCACTAATCTCCGGAACAAGTCCCGTATGCTCCACTAAGTAAGTTATATCGGGATAGAATGAAGTGAAAAACAGGGTCTTTTCAGTGTATGAGAAGGCCTGTTTTTGTTATTGAGCTATTGTGATATCAGAGAAATGAGGACTGCTACGATTATTTGAAGGTTTACGATGGATACTGGGTTTGTGAGTGATAAATTAACAGTATATTTTGATGATCCTTTCTGGGTAGGAGTTTTTGAACATGTAGACAATGGGAAATTATCTGTGGCAAAAGTGATTTTTGGTGCAGAACCCAAGGATTACGAAGTTCAGGAGTTTGTTATCAGAAACTATTGTCGGTTGAAATTTAGCCCTGCTGTAGATACAGTGGTAAAGGAAAGCAAAAGAAATCCGAAGAGATTACAACGTGATGCCAAGAAAACGGTTCTGGGAAAAGGTATCGGAACAAAATCTCAGCAGGCATTAAAGCTGCAACAAGAGCAGAACAAGATTGAACGCAAGGTCAAAAGCCGGGAGCGGAAAGAGGAAGAAGAGTTAAGACTTTTTAAACTAAAACAGCAGAAAAAGAAAGAAAAGCATAAAGGTAAATAGATGCCATTTTGAAGGAGGATTACATGCAAAGAATTATTGTTTATTTTTCATTGGAAGGTAACACAGAGTACATAGCAGATGAAATGGCAAAGGAGCTTTCATCAGATAAATTAAGGCTCGTTCCCAAGAAAGCATACGCTACAGGCGGCTTTTCGAAATTTTTCTGGGGCGGAAAGAGTGCGGTTATGGCAGAGAAGCCGGAGCTTGAGCCTTATGATGTGGACTTGTCTGCTTATGATGAGATTATTTTTGGATTTCCTGTATGGGCAAGTACCTTCACACCGCCGCTAAGGACATTTATTTTAGAGAACGAAGAGGGATTAAAAGGTAAAACTATAGCCGCATTTGCCTGTCAGAGCGGTGCCGGGGCTGAGAAAGCTTTTTCTAAGCTAAAGGATTGTATCGGAATTGACAGTTTTGCTGCCTCAGCAATTTTCATAGATCCGAAGGATAAGCCTTCAGAAGAAAATGAACATAAACTAAACGAGTTTTGCAAAATGCTACAGCAAATTGTTTAACGTGCCAATGGCAGTCCCCAATGGCACGTGAAGGTGAGGAGCAGGATGGGAAGTTTTCATGAAGAAAAGGCGGTTGAATACTACAGCCATAATTTCAACTGTACGCAGGGAGTTTTTACAACATATGCAATTGAGCATGGAATAGATGAGAAATTTGCACTACGGCTTGCTACTAATTTTGGTGGTGGAGCAAGAAAAGGCGAAATGTGCGGTGCTGTGTCCGGTGCACTAATGGTTTTGGGATTATTGTATGGTCATTCGGAAAGCAGTGATACCGAAACCAAGGCAAAGGCATATGCTATGACTGAGGATTATATGAACAGGTTTATCAGGGAGAACGGTAGTGTTGTTTGCAGAGAACTGCTGGGGTACGATCTTTCAAAGCCGGACGAGCGTGAAAAGATAATGGAGAAGAATCTTTTTCGAACACGCTGCCCGGAGATGATCAGAAGTGCGGTCAGGATACTTGATGAAGTTTTGGCGGAATGTGAAAAACAGGATTAGATTGTAAGGCGCTTTTTACCCGGTTATAATTGTGGAAGATACCAAATTAATAACCAAAAGAGAAGTGGATTGATATGAAGGATTACAGAGAGCTTGCATGGCAGATGGAACGCATAATCCATAAGTATTCACAGTTTGAAAAGAAACCTCAGCAGTACTGCAAAGGGCTTACGCTGACTCAGCCTGAAATTCATACAGTGGCGATAATAGGCGATCAGGAAGGAATCAGCGTGACAGGACTTGCGAAGGTCCGTGGGATCACCAAGGGCGCTGCATCGCAGATGGTTTACAAACTGGTGGATAAGGGACTTGTGGAGAAACGAGTTTCACCAAGCTCTGATTCGGAGCTTAATCTGTATCTCACAAAGCTTGGGAAGAAGGCCAGAGCAGAACACAGAAAAAAGCATGAGACAATGGAAATTAAGTTTGCTGAAATCATGGATAGAATCCCCGAAAGCATGCAGAATGAATTACTTAAAATATTAAAGAGCTTTGAAGAAGAACTGGATGAACTTCAATAATATAACAGTGTAAAACAGACCCTGATAAGTGAAAAAGGGTCTGTTTTTGTTTTAAGATAATGTAGAATTAAGAAAAAGTAGGAGGGCAGAGTATTGACTGATACAGCAAGGAAAAAGATTTCATGGCCATTTATCATATTGATGGCCTTTATAGTGGCGGTAATTGTTGCCGGAGTTACATTCTCGTATTTTGGAGGATTCGGAACAGGCGAGACCGCAGATATAGAAGAGTATGCAAAATACGCCGGATCAGTTGCAGATATCACAATTCCCGAGAATACAAAGATTGTGGCCCTGGGTGAAGCAACTCACGGTAACGCAGAGTTTCAGGAGCTCAAACTTGACGTATTTAAAGTTCTGGTTGAAAACTACGGAGTTCGTGCCTTTACGCTTGAGGGCGATTGCGGCGGATGTGAGGCAGTCAACAGATATATCAACGGCGGAGAAGGAACGGCGGAAGAAGCTGCAGCCGCAATTGGATTCGCTATCTACAGAACAGAGCAGATGGCAGAGCTTATTTCATGGATGCGTGAGTACAACGATTCTGCTTCTGAGCGAGATAAGCTTAGATTCTATGGCTTTGACATGCAGAGAACAGCTTACAATCACAAGTATCTTGCGGAAGGCGCAAAAGAGCTTGGGGTTGATGTAACTGAACTGGAGAAGACCTGGGATGATGAGGCAGAGGATATTGATTCTGAGTATGATCGTGAAAAAAGAGCTGCAATCTATGAGGAGCTGAAGAAAGAACTCACTAAGGTAAATTCAACAAAGGCCGAGTATGTTGCACATTTTGCAGATATACTGCTTCAGAATATTGAGCTGTTTACAGCTTATGAAACCGGAGCTTCGAGCTCTCCCAAAATGCGAGATGGATACATGGCAGATAATATCAATTGGATCCTTAAGCAGGAAGAGAAGCTTGGAAATAACACGATTTTTGTGTCTGCACATATTGGTCATGTGGAGCGCCATGGAACTTACGGACCTGATGAAAAGGTAACAGGTAATCTTTTGGCTGATGCTCTTGGAGATCAATACTTTGTAATCGGTACTGATTTTTACAAGACGAAATGCAATCTTCGCAAAGGAGAAGGTCCAAAGAGAGTGAATAAGACTTTTTTCTCATACGATCCGCTGGCAAAAGCTTCGTATAAGTGTGGTTTCGATGAGAGCTATCTCGATTTTTCCAAGATTCCGGATGACTCGCCACTTAAGAACATTGTCAACGAGTATACATGGATGGGATCACTTGGAGAAGCATATTCACCGCTTATGGCTGTTATTCCCATGACATATAGGATATGGCGATCACCGTCTGAACTTTACGATGCTATGATATATGTATCAAACGCACAGCCTATACAGGTAAAATGATCCCCTAGGGCCAAAATAAAAAAGGCGGCAGAAACAGCGCTGGCTTAAGAGAGAGGAGTGTTTTATGTTGAATGATTTTTACGATGTAGATAGCGAACCGATTGTTAATTTAGAAGCATTCTATGGATCAAAGAAACATCTTGTGGACAAATGCATGGAGAAGAAAGTAAAAAGGTATGTGGCCTTGAGCTACATTGTGTTTTGGTTTATGGTGCTGGGACTTTGCGGCACGGCGAGTATGGTGTTTCACTGCCCACCGGTTGTGATGAGGATTTTGTCGAATGTCTGCGCATGGGCACCGACAATTGTGCTGTTGGTGGGATTCAAGTATTATTGCCCAGGACAAACGATGGGCGGGTTCTATAAAAAGGCTTTTGGCGGAAGGATTAGCATTGCGACGCTAGCAGCATCAGCCATTATAACTCTCGGTGCGACTCTGATAACGGTGCTCATATTGTCTCAGTTACAGGGTAAAGCATTCGGTGAATACTGGAGTCTTGGAGCATATCCATTCTGGGCATCATTTCTTTTTTCAATCACCACAGGTCCCACAGGAGAGGAATCCGGATGGAGAGGGTATCTTCGTCCGTACCTTAATGAAAATTACAGCTTTTTCAAAGCATCTGTGATACAGGGCGTTATATGGGCATTCTGGCATACAGTACTTTGGTTTGTGGATTCTGATTACATGGGAATTCAGATGATTCCCTATGTGTTGTCCAATGTTATCGTAATGACAGGACTTTGCTTTATCATGAACTATTTCATGGAAAATAATGACAACCTGATTTATGGCATAGTGATCCATTTCTGTTTTAATTTCCTGTACTGTTTCCTGCAGGTCGATATATGGTTCTACGTCATCTTGTCGGCTGTATACATTTTGATAATTGCACTGATTACATTAAAAAAGAAAGCGGGGGAGTTTCAATCCTGTTAGATAGTAAAACTGTGCAAAATCAAGCGAGTTTAGTGCAAACCAAAACTGAAAGGAGCAATCAATTATATGTCAGTGACAAAAAATGAATTGATAAACGCACTAACAAACCTGGGCGTTAAGCCCGGTATGATCCTGGAGGTACACAGCTCCCTTAGCAGTTTCGGCAATCTCGAGGGTGGGGCGATGACTCTCATCGATGCCCTAAAGGAGCTTGTGACAGAAGAGGGAAGCATTTTCATGCCCGCACTCAGACTTAGCAAGGAGCTTGAGCTCACAGAAGAAGATAAGAAAATGGGCATCACAGTCAAGATAAAGGTTCTTGATAGAGATGAAAAGAAAACTGCCATGGGAGCTATAGCGGACACCTTCCGCATGCTCCCTGATACTGTCTGCGGGGAAGAGGTCATTAGTACTGCCGGATGGGGCAAGCACGCTGAGGAGGCAGTAAAGGGCGGCCTTGATTATGCCATCCATAACGGCGGAAAAGCTCTGATGTTTGGCGTAGATATTTATAAGCTAACAGCCATGCATTACATGGAGGGAGCAACTCCAAAGGACATAAACAAAATGTTTGAGCCAACAGAGGAGATAAATAAAAAGTATCCTCCGGAAGGCTGGTTCATGGAGGCCGGACATCCGCCGGTAAAAGCCTGGTACAAGATACAGGATATGGCATATAATAAGAATCTGATAAAAGAAGCTTATATAGGGGATTGTAAGGTGATGTTCTTCGACATATTGTCAGTAGTTTCTTTATACGAAGAAGAACTTAGGCGTGATCCTTACGGTCTGTGGGGATTAAAATGAAATTTAGTGACAGCTGTGCAAAATGCATGTATGACAGACAATTAAAGAAAACAGATAATAAGGACTATCTGGCAGAAATAAAGGCGGTACTGGATAACAGACCTGAGGATATTACAAGTCCAGAGCTTGTTATTCAGATTAATAAAATACATGAAAAGTATTTTGGACCATTGCCGGATTTTAAAGATGAAAAGAAGGAATACAACGATCTGGTTCTTTCCATGGAAGATGATCTGAGAAAAGAAACCGAAAGCAGCGAAGACCCTCTTGCTACAAGCATAGTAATGAGTAGGATAGGCAACTACATTGATTTTGCGGCATTGCATCAGGTTGATAAAGAGACGTTTTTAAAGCTTTTTGATGATACAAAAATGCGTGAGGATGAGAGGCAGGTTTATGAGTCATTTTGCGATAAATGCTCTAAATCGAAAAGGTTTATTCTTTTGACGGATAACTGTGGTGAGATCGTGTTGGATAAGCTAATGCTTGAACAGCTAAAAAAGAGATATCCGCAGCTCGACCTTATGATTATGGTTAGAGGCGGAGATGTATCTAACGATGCAACCATGGAAGATGCGTTGTACGTGGGCCTTGATAAAGTTGGGAAGCTTATTACCAATGGCGCACCGATAGCCGGTACAGTATATCCAAGGCTCTCAGAGGAAGCAAAAGCTGCTATAGATAATGCAGATATTATCTTTTCCAAAGGGCAGGCAAATTATGAATCCTTTGCCTGTGAAGGGCATCATGCTTTCTATACCTTTTTATGTAAATGCGATTTATTCATTAACAGGTTTAAAGTTCCGAAGCTTACGGGAATGTTCGTTGAAGAGTGATTTATGAATCATAACTTGGGATAACAAATTACAAACTATTATGGAGCAAAATGAAAACCGGGCAGAAAGGGGCATGAGGAGAACAACGATGAAAGTTTTTTTGCTTGAAGATGACAATGCCATAAGTATGGGGCTTAAGTATTCTCTTGAAAAAGAAGGGTATGAAGTCACGCTTACGGAAAATGCCAAAGATGCCAGAAATGCCTGGAAAAACGGCACTTATGACATCTGCATTCTGGACATCAACCTTCCGGATGGCAACGGTTATGACGTGTGTAAGTTCATTAAGGAAAAAGAGGATGTTCCTGTGATTTTCCTCACAGCCAGTGACGCGGAAGTAAACGTGGTCATGGGCCTTGAGATGGGAGCAGATGATTATATCTGTAAGCCCTTCAGAATCAATGAGCTTATGGCCAGAATAAAGACAGTGCTCAGGCGCTCCGGAAAAAGAACAGGCGGCGCAGGCGCCGGAGATGCATCCATAGAAAAATTAGGAAATATCACTATTTACACAGGTGAAGCAAGGGTTACAAAGAAGGAGGAAGACAACGGAGAGGAAACAACTGTTGAACTCACAGCGCTTGAATACAGACTTCTTCTTACTTTTTGCAACAACAAAGGCGTGGTACTTTCAAGAAATCAGCTGCTCCAGGATTTGTGGGACGTAGCCGGTGACTTTGTAAATGACAATACGCTTACGGTTTATATAAAAAGACTTCGCGACAAGATTGAAAAGGACCCGGCAGATCCGCAGATCATCAGGACTGTCAGAGGTATGGGGTATATTAGCTGAGAGAACTACCTTGTGAGGAATTGTATGAGAAACCAAGACTTTAGAAGAATCATGATTATTGGATCCGCTGTAACCATTTTAATGGCTTTTGGCGGATTCATTTTTGCAGGAATAACAGCAGGGATATTGCCCCTTATTACCGGGGCTGTGCTCCTTGCTGTCTTTTTTTACTACACAAAAAAGAGGTATAGCAGGATAGAAGAACTAAACGACTATCTGGTGAAGGTTTTGTCAGGAAGTGATACCCCTGACATCCTGAATCAGGAGGAGGGCGAGCTTTCGATCCTTGTAAACAATATATATAAAGCTTCATCCACCCTTAAGGCTCAAAATGAGATACTTAGTGACGACAAAAAGCAGCTTGCATCCGCAATAGCGGATATTAGCCATCAGCTTAAAACACCACTTACATCAATGATGGTCATGAATGACCTTCTGGCTGTCGAAGACGATCCGAAAAAGCGCCGGGAATTCCTGCAAACCCAGTCCGCGCAGCTTTCGAGAATGAACTGGCTGATACAGACTCTCTTGAAGCTGTCAAAGCTTGATGCAGGAACCATAGAGCTTAAGCGGGAACAGCTTTCAGCAAAGGAATTGCTGGCAGAAGTCATAAAGCCCTTTGAAATTCAATTCGAGCTTCGCGGAGTCTCATATAAACAGGCTGTAACCGACATGTCTTTTGTCTGCGATAAAAACTGGACGGTGGAAGCACTCCAGAACATTGTCAAAAACTGCATTGAGCACATGGACGCCGGAGGAGAGCTGGAAATTACTACCCTTGATACAACTCTTTTTAGCCAGATAACCATAAAAGATACCGGCTGCGGAATTGCCGCTGAGGATATCCCTCATATTTTTGAACGTTTTTATAAGGGTAAAAATGCAGGAAAAGACAGTGTTGGAATAGGCCTTGCACTGACTAAGGCTATCATAGAAGATCAGCATGGCGAGATTTCAGTAACAAGCAAAGAAGGCGTGGGATCTACCTTTGTGATCAAGCTTTACAAGACCATTGTGTAAGCGACAAGACGATCGTGTAAGAGACAAGACTCGGAAATGTGACAAAAGTGTAATAAAACAGTCACTTGATTGTAATCTCAATATAATAACCTATCATCAGAAACAATTAAACGAACAATGTAAATGATGAGAAGGGAGAATTCGTATGAAGATATTGGAAATAAAAAACCTGTGTAAGGTCTACGGAAGCGGAGAGACAAAAGTAGATGCTCTTAAGAACGTTTCCTTTGATATAGAGCAGGGAGAATTTGTTGCTATAGTCGGACCATCAGGTTCGGGAAAATCTACTCTGATGCATATTCTGGGAGGCGTTGATACGCCTACTTCAGGGGAAGTGAATATCTCAGGTACGGATATCAGTAAGCTGAATGAAACAAAGCTTGCTATTTTCAGAAGAAGACAGATCGGACTTATATATCAGTTTTACAACCTGATTCCGATCCTCAATGTGGAGGAAAACATGACTCTGCCGATTCTTCTGGATGGAAAGAAGCCGGATAAGAAGCTCTTAAATGATCTTGTTCAAAAGCTTGGATTATCAGAGAGAGTAGGACATCTTCCTAATCAGTTGTCCGGTGGACAGCAGCAAAGAGTTTCAATCGGAAGAGCGCTTATGAATCATCCTGCACTTCTTTTGGCAGATGAGCCCACAGGTAACCTTGATTCCGAGAACAGCAGAGAAATCATAGCTCTTCTTAGGAAATTCAATAAGGAGAACAGACAGACGGTTATCATCATCACCCATGATGAGAGAATAGCTCTTTCAGCTGACAGAGTAATAACTATTGAAGATGGTCAGATAACCCATGACTCCAAGAGGGAGGAGGCGAGTGCGTAATGAATATCATATCAAAACTCACCATAAGACACCTTCTGGAAAACAAGAAGAGAACTATTGTTACGATCCTTGGAATTGTTGCATCTACAGCACTTATCACAGCTATATTGGTTGGTGTTTTTTCATTCTTTAGTTTTTTTGGAAGCATCAACAGGCTTACTGATGGTGATGTTCATGCTGTATACGATAAGCTGACATGGGAAGATGTTCAGGCTCTTGAAAATGATTCCAGAATAAAATATGCCGGAGTTGTCTGCACGGATCCTACCATCACAGGTGTCAGGATGCTCACAGATAAAGAGATGCGTTTCAGGGTTGGCAATATTTATAATGGCGGCGGGGATATATACAAGCAGCTTGTGGTTTCTGAGTATGAGGGCAAGCTCCCCGAAACCTCTGATGAAGTTGCAGTTGAAGAGGGATTTCTTAAGGATAATGGCCTTGATCTTCATGTTGGGGATACCATTACTTTTGAACTGGGAAACAGATATGAAATAGAACCGGATGGAACAAAGATTTATTATGGCGGATCATACAGATCTGAAGAGCAGTTCGAAGCTCTTTCTACAGAGAGCGCTACAATTACGGCAATCCTCCATGGCAACAGACCGACAAAGGACTTTGATATCCTCAGGGGTATGGACTTTGGCATGGCCGTAGGGCTTGATGATGAAGGAAAACCATACCTTGATTGTCGCATAGCTTTAAAAAAGGCTGACAGTACGTCGGCAGTTCAGATACAGCAGATTGCCGAGGATTACGGTCTTCATATCGGAGATATGAACACTGAATTTTTGATAAGTGTTTTTGCTACCAAGGGAATGGGCGGTACCTACATTCAGTTCTTTACATTGATGGGAATTGCTCTTTTGATAGTAATCGCTACTTCGGTGGTCCTGATCTACAACGCCTTTGGAATGTCACTTACTGAAAAAGTGAGATACCTTGGCATGCTGGCCAGCGTTGGTGCTACAAGGGCACAAAAAAGAGCATCCATATATTTTGAAGGATTGGTGCTGGGCCTTATCGGAATTCCTCTGGGGATTCTCGCAGGATGTGCAGGTGCTGCAGTAACCCTGGATTTCCTTGGAAGGAAAATTCTTGAATCAGATATGATTGCTGGAGCTGAGGGTATGCGAGGAGCTATTCCGATCATAGTTAACCCTTATGTTATTCTGGCGATTGTGATTGTTTCCGCTGTGACAGTATTTATATCCGCCTTTGTTCCGGCAGTCAAGGCATCTAAGATAATGCCTCTCGATGCACTCCGCCAGACAAATGTGGTTAAGATGAAGGCAAGAAAGCTTAAGGTTAATCCTTTTATAAGAAAGATTTTCGGGTATGAAGGTGAACTTGCTTACAAAAACATAAAGAGAAACGGATTTAAGGGAACAGTAATTGTTTTTTCCATGGCGATATCGATCATATTGTTCCTGACTATCGACTTTTTTAATAATACATTTTTGAAGCTGAATCAGTATGAGATCGATCTTCCGTTCAACATATATGTTTCTTGCGGGCTGGATGAAAAAGACAGGTTAAAAGAGGAACTGGAGGCTCTTCCGGAGGTTGAAAGAGTTGTATCTGCAGACTATGTTACCTATCTTTTTAAGGATCATGACAATAAGTCTGATTTTGTTCCGGCAAACAATAGCTTTTTGAATAAGGATTATCTCACAAACGATTATAAGGCACTGTTTGACAACCTTGACGGTGTTATGGTGATCCTTGTGGATGATGAAGATTTCGATAAGCTCCTTAACGAAAACGGAATAAATCCTACTGATTATCATGGAAAAGAGCTTAAGGGAGTAATCCTTGACAGCTACCTTCATACAGAGAATGGTAAGCCTGTTTTTAACGAAAGTATAATTGGCGAAAAGATTTTTTATGATGATCCCGAGAATAATCCACCGGTTGTTGAAGTGAGCGGAATCGTTAAGTACAAAGAGGATAGCTATGTTTGCAATCTGGTGCCCAAGAACACAGTGGATGTTTACGTTCCCGTATCAATGTATTATGAAAAAGCGCAGGAACACTTAGACAAAACAGCTCTTAGCTATACATACGGTGTGTTCCCCACTGGTAGTGAAGAGGGACTTGTATCAAAGATCAGTGACATCACAACTTATGGCGGCTACACAAACTGCGTGGTTCAGGATCTGTCACAGGCAATAAATGCCATGGATACAGTATCCCTTATGCTTAACACGGCAATGTATGGATTCACTATTCTTTTGACACTTATCGCTATTGCTAATATTGTGAACACCATATCTACAGCGGTACATATGAGAAGGCAGGAATTTGCCATGTTCAGATCCGTGGGAATGGAGGAAAAGGGTATTAAGAAGATGCTTATCCTTGAAACTATTCTCTATGGATTAAGAGCCCTGTTTATTGGAATACCGGTATCAATTTTTCTTAGCTTCCTGATGTTTAACACAATTGAGAGCAAGGTATTCGCCTTTGAACTTAATTACCCTATGTATCTGATGATGGTTGTTGCAGTATTTATTATCATTGGATTCAGCATGTTACTTAGTGCATCAAGGATCAGGAACGACAGTATTATTGAGGCACTTAAGTGCGATACCATGTAATGGACCATCAAAAAGGCTTTCTTTGAGAAAGCGCAGAACCTGAGGAAAAATCAGTGAAATTTAGGTCGTTATCGGTGTAGATGACGACCTCTTTTTTATCATGTGATAGGTTTGAAAATAAAGGAGCTGTGAAAATGAAATAGTTCAAAGATATGATGATGAGTAAAGAAAAGAATGGGTATTGTAGGAGAAAATGATAGAAATGAATGCGATAGTAAATAGAAGGGACAAATTTTTTGGCCCCGGAAAATTTTATATAAATGCCTTGTCGATAGCTGTACCTATAATGCTTCAGCAGCTTATACAGAGCATGGTTTCGCTGGTTGACAACTTCATGGTATCAGGCCTTGGAGACATCGCTATGTCGGGGGTAAACGTGGCCGGACAGGTAATGTTCATTTTCATGGTTTATGTAAATACGATCTGCACTGCAGGCGGAATTTTCATGACTCAGTACTTTGGCGCTAAGGATAAGAGGGGTATGGGGCAGGCCTTTAGATTCAAGCTGATCATGGGTCTTGCTGCCGCTATTCCTTACTATCTGGTGTGTAGGGTATACCCGAGACAGATACTGTCTCTTATGGTAATCGGTAACACTCAGGCGGATGCAATTCTTGACGCAGCTGTGAGCTATATTGGAATCTGCTTTTTTGTAGGTGTTCAGATGACTATATCCGTTGTCATTGCAAGCTCCCTTCGTGATCTTGGAAAGGTAAATATTCCGCTTGTGATCACCGTTATAGCAACCCTTATCAATACATGCCTTAACTGGGTGCTTATCTACGGACACTTTGGGCTTCCTGCTCTGGGAGTAAACGGTGCGGCTTACGCCACAGTTATTGCACGAACCTTTGAATTTATAGCTTTCCTTGTAGTTTATGCGAAGCTTAAACCGGACTTCATGGTGAGATTTACCAATTTCATCAGGATAGACGCAAGGCTCTTTGGAAGTATGGCAAAGAAAGGCGCGCTGGTTCTTTTTTGTGAGATGGTGTGGGTGCTTTCAGAAACAGTTACAACCGCTATCTATAACGGAAGAGGCGGAGCAGATGTTGTATCAGGCATGGCATCAGGCTTTGCAATAGCAAATCTCTTCTTTGTTGCTATCGGTGGCATTTATTCTGCAACAGGAGTTATTATCGGAAAAACTCTCGGCACAGGAAACCTTGAAGAGGCCCGTATCCAGAAAAAATGGCTCCTATCAGGAGCATCAGTCCTTGGCGTAATGATGACTTTTGTGGGCCTTGGAACTACGCTCATAGTTCCTGTTGTATTTGGCAGGTTAAGTGACAGCGCAGTAGGCATCTGCAGGAACATGGTAATTCTTCTTGCTTTCTTCATGCCTGCATGGGTTCTCATGAATGCGCAGCAGGCTATAGCAAGAGCCGGAGGCGACACAGCCATGGGAATGTATACGGACGCATTTATAACGATTCTGGTTATGCTGCCGATGCTGTTTATTTTTGCAAGATACACAAATGTCGGACCGGTGACAATGTACTTTGGAGTAAAGGTCCTGGATCTGGTGAAGGTAGTAATATTCCACTTTTGGCTTCGCAAGGAGCGATGGCTTAAGAATCTGACAGTTCCTCAGGCTGCATGATTTTGCAGTATAAAAAAGACATCTATCCGGCTTTTAGGCGCGTTCTCTTTTCTTTTGATGAACGGCGTATTATCATTGAGATTGACACTACTAACTGCACGGATAGACATCTTTTTTGAGGTATATATGAATAAGAGATTCGATGACTTTTTTTCGTACCTGGTCATAATTGTCGGAGCACTTCCTCGCTGTAGCATTTGGCGGAGCGCTGCTCGGGCTTGGACTGGCACTCATTCATACGGAATGATTGCAGGAGAGAATAAGACTCTTATCTGCTATGTGAGCTATTTTGAACTTCAGAAAATGAAGGAAATAATTGCACGAAACAAGGGTAGCTTCAGTACGGTTTCTACCGTAGATGAGATATTGAGATAGTTTATTTTTTTAATTGTTTTCACTATAAACTTGCGAAATTACAGACTACAGGGGAGGAAAACTATGCTTACAGACATTTATGAAGTAAACAAAGCACTGTTTGAAGACGGGGTTCAGACCGTGCTCAGAGCCCAGGAAAATCGCTACCGGACAGTTAGTATTCTGAAAGGGAATCTGGTTAATAATTCCAGACGAGAATCACGAGGAGTAAGCGCGCTGGTCGGAAAAGAGGGACTATATGGATTTGCATCCATAGCTGAATGCAGTGATGAGGCAGCAAAAAAGGTTTTGAAATCAGCATCTGAAAATGCAAAACTGATGGCTCGCCATGCAGGAAATAAGGGAATAGTCCTTCCGCCTTCCTATGGAACAGGGCTTGTTCCCACAAACGGGGATATTGTTGATGCGGAGCAGAAGAAAATAATTGATGCATGTCGTAAGATGGACGATTACATCGCTCAGAAATACCCGAATCTGGAGAGTCGTTCTATTTATTACAGCGAGGATTCACAGGACAGAATCATATACTCTTCGGATGCTTATGATGGACATCTTGTTACACCCAGAACCTGCATGTATGTTGGCATGAGCCTGAAAACAAAGGACGGTACACCTGTAGAATGCTACAAAGGTCTTGGCGGCTTTGGGAATTTTGAGGATAATTTCGCTGACGTTGAACAGTATTATCCTGAGCTTGAAAAGCTATATAAAAAGGTTAAAGACAAGTCAGAAGGTGTCTATGCCGAAGCAGGCTACAAGACCGTTGTACTTGGCGGAGATATGGGCGGAATGCTTGCTCATGAAGCCGTTGGCCATACTGTAGAAGCAGACCTTGTAATGGGCGGCAGCGTTGCCGGTCCGAACCTTGGAAAAAGAGTAGCCTCTGATCTGGTAACACTGGTTGACTTTGCTCACACCTATAACGGAGAGCGTGCACCTCTTCCTGTATACCTTGATGACGAGGGTATCAAGGCAGAAGATGCAGTGCTTATCAAGGACGGTATTCTGACGGGATATATGAACAACCGCGAGACAGCTGAGAAATTTGGTATGAAGCCCACAGGAAATGCCAGGGGATGGGCTTTTTGCGACGAACCTCTTATCAGAATGAGGAACACTTGCATTCTCCCCGGGAAAAACACTGTTGAAGAGCTGATAGAATCCGTTGATGACGGCTATTATCTCATCAATTCGGGCAATGGTCAGGCTGACCTTACGGGTGAGTTCATGTTTAGTGTAGTCTGCGGCTATGAGATTAAAAACGGCAAGCTTGGCCGGGCACTTCTTGATACAACAGTTTCCGGAATTGCCTTTGATATGCTCAAAACAGTGGATATGGTTTCCAATGAGGTTGAATGGACCGGATGCGGCTGGTGCGGAAAAAAGCAGCAAATGGCAGTAGGCATGGGCGGCCCGCATATGCGTTGTAAGATCATGATCGGCGGAAGATAACATGAGTAGTAAGATCACGATCGGCCGAAGATAACAAATCGAGATTTCAAGGGAGGACGTATTTAAATGAGCGAGATGAGAGAAGTCGCAGATTTATTCGATAATATACTAATTGATAAAAAGATAGATAAATATACATACGTACTAGTAGAGTCCGAAAAACAGGAGCTTAACGCACAAAACGGTGAATTCAAGCTTATGCGAACAGTGTTTGACTATTACACTTCCTTAACTGTTTTTAAGGATAATAAAATGGGAAGTGCCAGTGGAAATGACCTTTCTAAGGATGCGCTAGTTAAGCTTGCCGAGGATGGCCTGACTGCATCAGAATCATCTCCTGAGGATCCCTGCCATGACATAGCTCCTGATCAGGGAAAAGAGGTATTCAGACAGGGCCCATATGAACCTGATATGGATAAGTTTATAGAGAGAATTCAGGAATGCCTTGATTCCATAAAAAAGGAATATCCCAAGGTTAATGTTATGGCTGCAGTGGGTTCTTATGACAAGAGTCACTGGATATCAAGGAACACAAATGGGACAGAATTCGAGGATTTTTCCGGCCATTACAATTTTTTCTTCGAGATTAGCGCAAGAGAAGATGATAAAACCAGTGGCTTTGGCTGGGCCGGTGTTACCGTAGACGATCTGGATACACCTTTTATTGATAGGGGTAATCTAAGACAAAGTCTTGAGGATATCAGTAACAGTATTCACACCAAGAGCATTGACGGGAAATTTGAGGGAACGGTTATACTCACTCCCGGAGCAGCTTCCAACTTCCTGGGCATGCTGATTTCCCATTATATGTCAGATGGCGTTATCATAGACGGAACCAGTCTCTGGCTTGATAAGGTCGGCGAGAAGGTGGCAAGCGATAAGCTTACGGTATCAAAGAAGCCATTTGATGACAGAATAGTTGGAGGAGAAAGAGGAACCCAGGACGGCTTTAGGGCAGAGGATGTGACCTTAATAGAAAACGGCGTGCTGAAAACACACAGCTTAAGCCTGTATGCAGCCAACAAAACAGGACGTCCTGTTGTCAAAAACACAGGATGGAGCCTTGTAGTTGAACCCGGCGATAAGCCCCTTTCAGAGATCATTAAATCCGTTGACAAAGGCCTCATCATGGGAGGCTTCTCCGGCGGAGAACCCGGAACAAACGGAGATTTTTCCGGCGTCGCAAAGAACAGCTTCTTCGTTGAAAACGGCGAAATCAAATATGCTTTATCCGAGACCATGGTAAACGGCAACCTGGGTGAGATCGTCAAAAATATCCGCGACATTTCCAAGGAACTTGTCTGCAACGGCAACTCTGTCGTTCCGTATATAGCCGTTGATGGCGTTGTTATTTCAGGAAAATAAGTGAAAAATATTATTAAATATATAAAAATGATAAGGAGGAAAGCCATGATAAATTGCAGCGCATTAGCTCCATGCAGATAAAAAAATTTGTATGGAGGGTAAATGATAATGAAAAATAAAATAAAAGAATTAAGAGATTTTTACATAATTTGGCTTACGCAGAGTCTTTCACAGCTGGGTAGTGCAATAACAGAATTTGCGCTGACACTTTGGATGTATGAAAAGACCGGATCTGCGCTGAGCACGGCGGCACTTACAATCTGCACATATGCACCGTACGTTATTATGAGCATTTTCGCCGGGGCATTAACAGATAAATTCGATAAAAAGAAAACCATGCTCATCTGCGATCTTATGGCAGCGCTTACGACAGTTGTTGTATTTGTTTTATACAAAAACGATGCTCTTACAATGTGGCATCTGTACGCCATCAATGCGTTTTCGGGGCTTATGAACACTGTTCAGCAGCCGGCTTCAGAAGTGGCATATTCACTTATCGTTCCAAAGGAACATTATCAGAAGACCGGCGGATTCCAGCAGTTGTCACGTTCTCTTATATCAATCGGAAATCCGCTTATTGCTGCGGCGCTTTATGGGCTGGCAGGATTGGATGTGGTAATCGCGGTTGATCTTCTAACTTTTGCCATAGCATTTGTGGCATTATTGTTTTTCATAAAACTTCCTGAGATTCATGAGGGATCAGATAAAAACGATAACGTGATCAAATTGGCTAAAGAGGGGATTAGCTTCCTGAATGAAACACCACTTATTCTTACCATAATCCTGTTTATGTCAGGAGTTAATCTTACAGCTTCAACTTTTGATGCTGTACTTCCGGCACTTGTCATACCTCAAAAAGGCAACAATGTGTATGGCTTAGTAACAGCCTGCTCAGGACTGGCAATGGTAGCAGGAAGCTTCCTTCCTATGATTCTGCCTAAACCTAAAGACAGAGTAAAGGTAATATATCTGACAATGCTTTTTTCACTTGGGATAGAGAACTTCGTACTGGCATTTTCAAGAAGTCCTGTTTTATGGTGCATCGGTCAGATCTTAGGCTGGGTGTTCGTGCCGCTTATGGCTGCCAACCAGAACGTAATAATGAGGAATGTTATTCCTATAGAACTTCAGGGAAGAGTGTATGCTTGCAGAAATACTTTGCAGTTTTTCACGATTCCAATCGGACTGTTTCTTGGAGGATTATTTGTAGACAAAATCTGCGAACCATTCATGACTATGAGAAGTGATAATGCATTCTGGACATTTCTTTTTGGAACCGGAAAGGGCTCAGGAGCAGCACTAATGATGTTCATACTTGGAGTGTCCGGAACCGTCCTCTGTATAACATCAGGTCAGATTATGAAAAAATATAAATATACTGAATAATTCAAATATGCCTTCAGACGGCAAAAACGACGGCGTAGGGCATATTTCATAATTTTTACTTGAAATAAGGATGTCAAATCAGTATGAATATCAGAAGAATGACGGAATCAAACTTTATGCAGGAGCAAGCGGAAACACAGACGCAGCTGTGGAGGTTGTCATCACTAATGATAGTTACTCTTTTTCTTACATTTGCAAAAATAGGGCTTTTCACCTTCGGCGGTGGGTATGCCATGATTTCGTTGATAGAAAGCATCTGTGTTGAGCAGAAGAAATGGATAACTCATGAGCAGATGATGAAGATCACGGTAATTGCTGAGTCCACACCCGGGCCCATAGCCGTTAACTGTGCCACTTTTGTTGGATATAAGCAAAAAGGTATTGCAGGTGCTATTGCAGCGACTCTTGGAGTGGTGACACCTTCTTTTGTAATTATTTATCTGATCTCAAAATTCCTTGAGAATTTCCTTGAGATTCAGGGGATAGTAAGTGGTTTTAAAGGAATAAGGATTGCGGTTGGTATCCTGATCCTTGATGCAGCAATAGGCATGATAAAGAAGATGGAAAAGAAGACTGTACCATGCATAATCCTGAGCGCGGCCTTTTTGATAATGTTTCTAAACAACATCTTCAATCTTGGAATATCCTCCATCCTGCTTTTAGTGATCGCTGCAGTGTCCGGTATGGTTATATCCGGAATATCTAATATGCATTCCATGAAAGGAGGTGCAGATAAATGATATATCTGGATCTGATCATTGGCTTTTTGAAGGTTGGACTATTTTCATTTGGCGGAGCATATGGTGCTATACCGCTTATAAGAGATGTAGTCCTGCATTATGGCTGGATAGATGAAGAAACTCTGGTTAATATGATCGCAATCAGTGAAAGTACTCCGGGGCCTATTATGGTAAATCTCGCAACGTATGTTGGATGTAGCAAAGCAGGAGTACCTGGCGGAATCTTAGCGACACTTTCCGTGGTTACTCCGGCATTTATTTTTATCATACTTCTAATGACCTTGATAAACAGGGTATCAGGGAAAAAGTGGTTGAAAGCAGCGTTTAATGGGATTAAACCGTGCATTATCGGCATTATACTGGCTATGGGAGTCAGTATGATTGGCAAGAACGGCTTGACTCCGCTAATTTATGAAAAAGATATTCTTCCGGTGTTACTGACACTAGCACTGGCGATGTTTTATTTTGGATTTCGGAAGATATACAAAAAGAAAATGTCACCGATTATCCTGATATTGGTATCTGCATTTGCCGGCGTAGTAGTTTATGGCTTTTGACCCCTTTGGGGACGGGGTTATAGGACCAAAAAATGACATTGACCCCGTCCCCTAGGACCATCAAGAGATATTAAGGATGATGTAATGGACAAGACTAATGATCAGATGAAAGGAATATTCTTTATTATGATGTATCAGCGAGAAAACTCCTTCCGACATAGTCGGTGGGGGATGAATCGCTGACCCTCAGCGCTTTGCTTTACTATTTCGTCCTGTCTTTTCATATTTTCTTTTGTGGTCATCCGTGCGCTGGCTTTCTATATATTTTTTCACTGTCTCAAGTGAAACGGATCCGGTTGTGGCGCAAAAATAGCTCCTGCTCCAGAAAAGAGCATCTCCACACAGAAATTTTTCTATATGTTCACGGTATTTGATCCTGACTTCTTTAGAGAGCTGGGATTTTAAGGT
>NZ_AUJJ01000037.1:0-7530 GCF_000424165.1 Butyrivibrio sp. AE3006
TGAGCTGCCGTCCAATGGCTGTTTCCGTCATATCGGTAATCATGCCTTAGACAGAATGCCAGGATCTGCTGCTTGACCTTTTTAAGTGCGAGTTTATGATCATCGCGCATACGGAGGAATTCTTTTACTTCCTCGTCAGATGCGGTAGGAACATGTACCGGACTGTAGTTGTGCTGGGCAAGGCATTTTCCTATGATCTCAGCATCACGCTTATCCGTCTTGATCCTCTTTTTGCCACGTTGCTCCAGCATCGTGGTAGGAGCAAGGATCACACAGTCGACATGATGATCGGTCAACTGGTGATATAAGGTGTAACCGAGGCAGCCCGCCTCATAACCGCATACGAAGATAGTATCGTTTCCGTAGACGGTGCGAAGGAATTCCAGATACTTCAGGACTTCCTTATAATCTGCGGGTGTTCTTCTGGAATAGGAGCCTTTCTCTTTCTCCAGAGTATAAGCACAAAGTGTAAAACTTTCTTTGTGGACATCCATTCCTACGTAAACTGTGGTATTATTCATTTGTGACCTCCTTTTGTATGCGGTAATCCCTGTTACCATTTGTTTTAGCAACTATAGTATACAGGTAAATCCACGTTGCTACAAAATGGAGGTCATTACATATTGTCTATACCATTACCATCGTTTATGAGTTCATTTGAGAAATTTTCGCCTTTATAAACTACATTTATTCTGTCTTTCTTAAAACTTATTGAATGCTGATTTATATTTAGCTTATATTTAGCTGTTTTTACCGGATATTCAAAGTTATCACTATCTTCGACGGTAGCTGTAATTGTTACCGGTTTATAATATGAACTTAAAATCTCTACTTCACCGGTTGATGAATTAACTTTTGCAACACTTTCATTATCGGAAGTATAGGTAACCTTGCCGTCGCCGGTGTTGTTAAGTTTGACTGTAAAAGGCTTATCATCGCAGAATTTATTAACAGTTTCGGTTTCAAACTCAATGGACGCCTCGGTTTTAGTATTACTACTATTACTACTATTATTTAATGTCAGCTCTGAAAGCTGCAGGGTACTTTCGCCTTTTGTATCAATAACCATAAACAGGAAATACTGCCATGTCCCGGTTACATCAACATCAAATGAATACCCTGTATAGCTTGCAGCCTGCATTACCTCATCATTTGTGACTGTATCAATAGTAGTCCAACTTTCGTCACTATTTCTCTTTGCCTTGAGATACCATGACTTAGGATTTCTTCCACCGTGAGTATCTGTATCATTTGCTGTAGTCAAAAAATACTTATCTACTGTTATAGGTACATTTGAACTGAATTCTACATAATAGCAATATGCACTTTCATTTTTCGGAGTTCCTCTGTTACATGTACACCACTTAGTTTGGGTATTACCATCAAAGAGATATATATATGATTCATTTTGGCTGGTAATAGCTCCATCATAAGCTGAAAACTTCACTTCAGAATTTGTGTCACTGGCTAGTGCCGTCAATCTCATTCCCGGTATCAGCCCTAACGCCATCGTTAACGCTATAAACAGGCCTATTAACGAAAATACCAGCCGATTTTGTGCTTCAAACCCAATAGATTCTTCTCTTTTTTCCCTCATTTTAATCCCCCTTGTATATAAAATTATTACACTTATTTAACCCTTACACTTTTTACTTTACTCCAATTTGAATATACCTTGCTGTTACCTGCCTTCTTGTATGTACGGATTCTTACATAATACTTCTTCTTGGATTTAAGCTTTTTTATTTTCGTTGAAGTGGTCTTTGTTTTCTTGATAGTTACAGTCTTGACATCATTCTTGAAATTCTTGTCTGTGCTGTACTGAATTTCGTAGCCTTTAATGCCTTTAGCCGCCTGCTTCTTCCAGGTAACAGTGATTGATTTTATGCCTGCTTTAACTTTTGAAATGGATGTACTCTTCTGTTTCTTATCTACAGTCTCATTCGGCTGTGCCTGCGTGTTTTCAGATGTTGTATCAGTTGCTGTATGAACCTGCTTCGCATTCTGAGAAGACTGTTCTTGATTCGTGTTTGTTTCTTCTGAAACTGCGGACTGTGAAGGTGCATATATTTTTACAGTTATGCATTCAGGAGTTGTTTCTCCGGTAACAGCGCCTTGACCTACAACCTTAAACCAAACATAGTACTCCCCTGCTTCAGTTGCCTCGGGAATATCTGTGCTAAAAGCTGTGTCATCAGGAGATGTATCAGCGTTTTCTCCAAGTGCGTAGTACATTTTACCGCCATAAGCACTTCCTGCTGTTACAAGCTGCTGAGCCTGTCCTGTATATGTAAGATTTTTTGTCTTGGGTTTTTCATTTACACTAATTGACTTATCAGAAAAAATAACTTTCTTGAATGACGAAAGGTCCTGACCGGTACTGCTTATATCGATAAAGCTCTGGCCCTCAGTACCTTCTTTATTAGTCCAACCGGTACCTGTTTTAAGATTTTTAACAGTTCCATATAAAGCATTATAACGTCCCGCTGCCATAACAGAAGATAAAGAATCAATATTAAGTGTGTGCCCTGCATATATTCCATAAAATCCTGAAGCATTATTTACAGCGGTAGCTTCAACTATACTGTTTTCTATATTTATATCTTTAAATCCCATAATACCGTAATCGATATTATAATTTAAACCACTATTTGCTGAGGCTGATATATAAGCATTTCTTATAATTATATTTTCGATAGATGCTGGGTTTTCATAACCTGTAATAATACCACAAGATCTTTCGCTTGCTTTCCCACTTTTTGAAATAATTGAACAGTTCTCCAGAATAATGTTTTCCTCTGTTGACAATCCATAAGTGTAAGCACATTCCTGGTCTGACCCACCCTCTAATATAAGCTTATCATTTATGCTATCGCCTTTTATGGTAACTTGTATGCCTGTACCAAAACCTGCCCCGCAATCCATGGCAAAAGTATATTCGCTGCCGCTTTCTTTTGTTGTAATCCTATTAGTTCCTATAATCTTTATTGTAAGATTTTCTGAAGGAATAACAAATAATCCAGAGATATTTTTATTATTATTATAACTAAAAACTTCACCGCTATTGTCGAAGTTATCAAGAGTAAGTGTATATGTATTTATATCAAAAGAGGCACTTCCCTTGAATGCGGGATTATCCTCCTTATCAATTACTGTATTTCCGGAGTGTACTCTTACTCCGCCAATATAAAATAGTGTTGGAAAACTTTTAGCTGCTTTTGCCGTAATAGGCACGCCCGCAAGACTTCCTGCTGTAAGTGCAATTCCAAGTAGCATACTTAGCAGTCTTTTAAGATTTTTTCCCTTGATCAACCTTCTCTTCATTCCCATTTACCCCTTTTTGAATTATTACCTAAAACTCATCAGATTATGTTTTTCACCTTTAGCTCTTTGATGTGTAAAAGAGCATAACCCAACACTGTAATTATAGGTAATAAAATTCCAGCTATGCATACGAATTATGATCGATTTTATTCATAATTCGTACTTGACAAAACAAAGAAAAAGGGATGTTCAAAGTGTAAGCCATCCATTCTTTTTTGCTTCCTCTTTAAACTTGTCAAAATTATAATCATCATCCATGTACTTATCGAGAGTATCCTCAGATAGTGGAGTTCCTATTTTTGTGTATGGCATATCTTTTCCCCCTTACTGTTTTATTACGGGGAAAATATTGTTTTTCTTTTTTCATCCCCGTAATTTTTAGCCATTTTACGCCATTCTTACGTGGATGAATCTCATTTCTCTAAGCACCCCCGTAATCCTGAGCCTTTTTTCCGCCATTCTTACGTGGATAAATCACATTTCCCCATTCATCCCCGTAATCCACTTCACCATTTCCTGATTTTCTTACGTGGATAAATATTGTTTTTCACGATACCCACGTAATTCAAAACAGCAACTGTTAAAAACTAAAAAGCAGCTAATGATTGACCGACCTTCCATAAATCATTTGACACTACCAAAAAAATTTTAATTTGTTTTAAACTTTATTATTTGCTATAACAAGAGTTAATTCCACGCTATAAAATGTTTATAATTTCGTTTATTACAATTCAAAAAAATGAGCAGGAAAACCGTAATCAATCAATGGTGTTCCTGCTCTTTTCTTTTTAATACAAAACTTATTTTACCTTAACGTTCTTAGCTTTACTCCAACTGGAATATGTCTTCTTTCCACCGGATTTCTTAAAGGTGCGGATTCTTATGTAATACTTTTTCTTGGACTTAAGCTTCTTAATTGTCTTTGATGTTGTTTTAGTCTTGTTGATGTTTACCGTTTTAACATCATTTTCGAACTTCTTATCAGTGCTATACTGAATCTCATAGCCCTTAATTCCCTTGGCTGTGACCTTCTTCCATTTAAGAGTTATAGAACCCTTACCTGCCTTGGGCTTTGAAAGGGATGTGTTTTTCTGTTTTTTATCAATGTTCTCAGCCTTTACCTGTACAGTGGGTGTAGCATTTGTAACTGACTGTTCAGAAGGATTTGCAGATTGTTCCTCTGGCTTTTTCGGTAATTTGATAGTAAGCGGTGAATAATATGAATACCTGTATTCATCTAATTTATCGAGCATTATATCGTTTTCAGTAAGTACAAAATCGCCATAATAGTTACAGCCATCTAAAACAGACAATTCTATAGACTTTATAGTGCGTTTTTCTGTTGCAATTATAGCAGATAAATCGCCTTTTCCATCACCATCTAAATCAAAAATAAAAGGATCACTGATTAAATGAATCCCAGTCTCTAAAAGCAAACTTTTTTTTGCGAATGACGTTGTGTAGTAAGTACAAGAAGCCTGATCATCGGTAATTGTTTTAGAACCATTTGTTAAATCAACAGTATATGCGCCTTTATTTCCATATGTTTTATCTATTATTACTTTCTTTTCCGGAGAAGAGGAAAATCTTTTTCGTATATCCCAAGAAGTACTTCCATTTTGGTTAATATTTGCACCAGAAGGCTCTGAAATAATCATACCTTCTCCAAGACTAAGAGGCCCTTCACCGGTTACCATGACAGCATTTATTTTAGAATCAATAGATATTTTTCCACGATCAAAAAGAAGATCATCATCTTCGACCTTAATACCATAGTCAGATCCTTTTATTGTAATGTTTCCATCGATTGTCAAGCCACCGTCGAAACCGGGAATACGTTTATAGTAAATACCATATGTATCATATGAATCATCAGTAATTTCAATAGTTACATTACCCTTTATAGTAAAATTACTGGTCCACTCTATGTTTATAGCTGTTTTTAAGTCTGATATTTGCTTTGTAGTAGTAATCTTTGCATCATAAAATGTTAAAACATTATTAGTCGAATCAAATTTTGCATAACCGGTACCGTTCGGCCATGTAATCCTGTCTTTGTTTTCAGTTGTAACATTTATGCCCCCAACATAAAGATTATAACCAACAACTGCTTTTGCTTCTGTTTTACTTCCTGCAAATATTATTAGAGCCAACGATAAAAGTGCCAGGTTCGAAATAATCGCTTTAATATGTTTCATATTCCCTCCTACTATATTCACTTTAAACATTTTTCTTAACATAACTAATCCCTCCAAAAATCACATTAATTCATCCCACATTATTTTATCCTATTATTAATATGTCATGGCTACGAATTATGCATAAAACTATGCAAATTCCGTACTTGACAGGTGAAAAAATCTATGAATTATTCATACTACAATACATACTCATAAAGGGCGTCATTATGATATTCATCATCATTACCGAATAACCGGTTTTGAGGAAAATATCATAATAACGCCCTTTTTAATGTTGACTCAAACAAAATATTACAACTATATCGAAAATTATTTAATTACCTGAAGCTCTGATATATCCTCACTCTCAGGTCCCTGCATTGAACAGCCCTTTTCTTTTGCAGTTATTATATAATCAAGAATTTCTTCTGTAACAACCTCGCCCGGAGAAATGATCGGTATTCCCGGAGGATAACACATTACAGATTCAGCTGAGATTCTTCCTACAGTCTGCTTTATCGGAAGTGATTCCTTCTCAGCATAGAAAGCTTCCTGAGGGGTTGCCTTCACAATAGGTGTTACATACTCTGCTGAGAAAAAGCTCTGCTCAGGTTTTGAATAAAGTCTTCTGATATCAGATAAAGCTCCTGCAAGTCTCTCAATATCCTGAAGCCTGTCGCCAATAGAGATATACGCCATAACGTTAGAAAGATCACCAAATTCCATCTGGATATCATACTCATCACGAAGAAGGTCATATACCTCAATTCCTGTAAGGCCTACGCCTCTTGTATTTACTACAAGCTTGGTCTCATCGAAATCATAGATGCTTCCGCCGTTTATAAGCTCGTGTCCGTAAGCGTAGTAGCCGGGGATCTCATTTATCTCTTCTCTGGCATATTTAGCCATCCCCGTAACCTTCTCAAAGCTGTCATGACCATGAAGAGCCAGATTCCTTCTGGAGATATCAAGGCTCGCAATGAGAAGATAACTTGCACTTGTGGTCTGAGTCAGGTTTACAATTCTGCTGATATATCCAACATTTGCATTCTTACCACAAAGAAGTATGGAGCTCTGAGTAAGACTTCCGCCGGATTTATGCATACTGATGGCAGCCATATCAGCTCCTGCCTTCATGCCACACAAAGGAAGATTTGGTCCAAAATAAAGGTGTGTGCCATGGGCCTCATCCACCAGAGCCTTCATTCCGTGTGCATGGGCAAGATCAACTATAGCCTGCAGATTCGAGCAAATTCCATAGTAAGAAGGATTATTGATCAGAATTGCTTTGGCATCAGGATTGTCCTTAACAGCATTCTCAACATCCGCAAGCTCCATTCCAAGAGGTATTCCAAGTTTGGTATCAACCTTGGGATCAATATATACAGGAACAGCGCCGCACAGAATAAGCGCATTTATGGCACTCTTATGCACGTTCCTAGGCATAATTATCTTCTCACCATGCTTAACGGAAGACAAAACCATGGCCTGAACAGCACTTGTGGTACCGTTAACCATCAAAAATGCGTGCTCAGCTCCAAATGCATCTGCTGTAAGCTCTTCCGCTTCCTTTATAACGGAAACGGGATGACACAGATTGTCCAATGGCTTCATGGAGTTAACATCTATACCAACGCACTGCTCTCCAAGAAAGCGCACCAGCTCTGCGTTTCCTCTTCCTCTTTTATGTCCGGGTACATCAAAGGGTACCACTCTCTGTTTTCTAAATCTCTCAAGCGCTTCATAAACAGGCGCTCTTCTCTGACGATCAAGATTCAACAGGCCAGTCCTCCATGTTATATATAAGAATCGAGTAGGAGGCTACCCCTCAAGTGAGTAGCCGACCTCACACACCACCCGGCATACCGTTCGGTACCAAGGCGGTTCCTTTAGTTTTCAACAGACTTTCAGATAATAGTCAAGCATGGACGTATATCCGAGCTTGGCTATTATTTTATTTGTAAGCGCAATGGAAAGCATCTGTGCCGCTCTCCAAGTGCCTTTTCTTGTATTGGCAAGCTTATGC
>NZ_AUJJ01000038.1:0-7159 GCF_000424165.1 Butyrivibrio sp. AE3006
GGTATCGCCCTGCTCATAGCGTGACAGGAAAATGTTTTTAAATTCCAGAGTAAAGATGATCTGGCGGGCGTTTACTTTTGCAGTAAACTGATTGGCAGCCAAAGTCTCAATCTGTTCTGGAGTGAATGTGGATTTTTTGTGATTGCTTAGCATGATATAACCTCCAATTGATTGTATTTTACAACATCTGGACACAAACGTGAGATGCTGTGTCCAGAAAACGGGGTTTTCCATAAAAACCGTGTCCACTTTACGGGGATGCCACTTCCAAAAGGATGAAAGATGGTGTCCGAAAAGTGAGATTTCAGAAAGGTCATGTGTCCATTTTTATGGGTACATTTTAATAGTTGACACACAATCGGAGGTAAAGACAATGCTTGACAGACAGACAGACAGACAGACAGACAGACAGAGGATAAACTGACGGGATTTCCGTCAATTGATAAGCCGTGGATTAAATACTATAAGGAGGATCAATTCGATATAAGTATTCCTCAGTGTTCTATTTATGAGTGCATGCGCAGTTATGCAAAAACATATGCACAAGAAATTGCAATTGAGTTTTTTGGTAAGAAGATTACTTATGATCAGTTGTTCAGCAAAATTGAAGAAGTAGCTAAGAGTTTAAAGATGGCCGGGGTAAAACAGGGAGAGATTGTTTCAGTTTGTTTACCCAATATACCGGAAGCTATTTATACCTTATATGCAATAAATCGAATCGGAGCCATTGCCAATATGTTGGATGTCAGGTGCGCTGAGAGAGTTCTTGCTGCTTCTGTATTGGAAGCACATTCGAATGTGTTGATTACTTTGGATTCTGTATCTGATAAATTCAGTAGTCTAAAAAAGAACAATGACGTGAAAATTATAGTGTCAGTATCTGCTATTGAATCATTAAACCCTATATTGAAGAAACTAATCCGATTAAAGAACAAGAATTTACGATTGAGTTGTCCTGATGGTTTTATGACGTGGAAATACTTCCTTAGTCTTGGGGATAATAATACTGAAGAACTTGATGCTAAGTTTGTCAAAGATGCAGATGCAATTATCGCTTATACAGGTGGAACTACAGGGGAACCCAAGGGCGTTATCGGAACTAATGAGACTGTGAATTCTGTTGTAGAAATGGAATTAAAAGTCGGATTTAATGGAGCGGTGAGAGATAGTATCTTAGTTATTGCACCACCGTGGACATACTATGGAATCTGTAATTCAATAAATGTTCCATTATGTATGGGATTGAAATTACTGTTGGTTCCCAAGGTGGGTGCTGATGAATTACCGGATTTAACTCTGAAATTGAAGCCTAACCATATTGTTTCTGTACCTTCCGCTTTATTAGCTTTCTTAGATAATCAAGCAATGCAGAAAGCAGATCTGAGCTTCCTGAAGTCTTTTATTTTAGGAGCAGACAAATTGGATGAGAGTCTCGAGAAAGAGTTTAATTTGTTTTTGTCAAAACATAATTGCAATATTAAACTTTCAAAAGGCTATGGTATGACAGAGGTGATGGCTGCTGCTGCATATTCAAAAGCTAACGCAAATGACTTAGGAAGCGTAGGAATACCATATCCGGGAAATATTATTTCTACTTTCAAAGATGATAAAGATTATACTGAATGCAGAATAAGAGAGGTTGGTGAAATAGCAATATGTGGACCGACTCTGATGAAGGGGTATTTTGGAAATGCTAAAACTCAGGACTCAGAAATAATAAAGGTTCACAAAGATGGAACTAAATGGATCCATACAGGTGATTTGGGACATGTCGGGGAAGATGGAAGAATTTATATTGATGGCCGTCTTAAGAGGATGTTTGTCAGAAATGGATACAAAGTTTTCCCCGCAAGTATAGAAAATTGCATAATGAAGTGTGATGAAGTACAGCAAACTGCAGTTATAGCTGTAAAAGATGAAAACTACGGTAACATAACCAAAGCTTTTGTAGTGTTGAAAAATAATGCTGATAGTGATTCTGTAAAAAAAGAGTTGGTAAAGAATATTGCAGATGAATTATACGATTATGAGTACCCTGATAATTACGAATTTGTAGATAAATTACCGTTAACAGGAATGGGGAAAATAGACTATAAAAAATTGGAGAATATGGCTAAGACAATTTGACGTCTTGAAATCGAAGGGGCTGTCTTAGTGCGACAGCCCCATGTTACGTCGCAAAAAGCAAGTTGGTTTTGTGTTCGGGGGGACCGATGTTTGATAGTATTCATTCATTTAAATACATGCTTTCTTTGAGTCAGCAGGACTGCGAAGCATACTGCCGAGAAAAAAGACTGGAAAGATATCAGAAATATGGTGGTGGACATATAACTAATCTACCACTACATTCGTTCGCACATAAAGTGTTTATGCCATTCTTGAAGGCAAGCCTTTATATGGAAGGGAAAAGGCTGAATATCCTTAGAGATGATCGTATAAAAACGGACAGACCAATTATTTTTTGTCCTACACATATTGGTGGTGTGGATATTGAAATGTCGTTTCTTTCAATACAAACACCATGTTGGTTGGTGCTTGGAGATCCTAGAGAATTCTACAGGAATTTTGATGGATTTCTGCTTCAGTTAAATGGAGTTATTGTTCTGGATGTCCTAATAAAAGAGGACAGGAAAGTTGCTAAGGCACAGATGAAAGAACTTCTGCGTAAAGGAGGTAATTTGCTTCTTTTTCCGGAGGGGGTTCAGAATATTAGTCCCAATGCGCTTATAAATCCATTATTTGCTGGAGCTGTTGACTTGGCAATTGATTGCGGAGCCGATATTGTTCCAATTGCGTTATGCAGAAGAGGAGATTCTTACTATTCAATAATAGGAGAGAATATTTGTTATGAAGGCTGTCAACCTGAGGAGAGGGATATCCTGACTAACGAACTCCGGAACAGAATGGCAACGCTTAAGTGGGAAATCATTGAAAAACTGCCACAGATTCATCGTGAAAATGTTAAGGAAAGTGATTACGATGATTTTGTAAATAATGTACTCTCTTTGGATGCATCATATACCTGGAGTATTGATGATATAAAAAACGGTAGGTATCATCCTAAAGACGTAGTTGAGCATGAAGATGCGTTTGATTTTGCAGAATCATTGGCTCCCAATAAAGATAACGCGTTTCTATTTGATAAAAGATTAATTGGGTGAGTATGGTTGATTAATATTATTAAAATGTGGAATTGACAAAGGGGAGCGAGGAAATATGATTTTAACAGACAGACAGACAGACAGACAGACAGGATATCCTTCGGTCGATAAACCGTGGATGAAGTATTACAACCAAAAAGCGCTGAGTGATGAAAATCCTGCAATATCCATATATGAATGGATATATACCCGCAACAGGAAGTATGAAGATTATGTTGCAATAAGTTATTTTGGTAATCAGATAAGATACAAGGAATTATTTGATGAAGTGGAAAGAGCTGCGTCTTCATTTGAGGCGTTAGGGGTAAAAAAAGGAGATATTGTAACACTTGCATTACCTAATATTCCGGAGAATGTAATCTGTATATATGCGTTGAATCGTATCGGGGCTATAGCAAACATAATAGATCTAAGATGTCAGGGAAATGATCTGATTCGATACTACAACGAGGTTAATTCTTTGGTGGCAGTTATTAGTGACATTTTTTTAGATAATACACTGCAGGTTCTTGATAAGACCAGATTGAGCAAAATTGTTATAGCGTCACCATATGATCGGTTATCTACGCCGCTTAAGGCCATCATGAGGAGGAAGATAAACAAGGCGGAATTAGATTCTCTTCATGCCCTAACCTGGAAAAGTTTTATCAGTAAAGGATCAGGAGAGGTAAAAGGAATACCAGGAAAAACCGAAGAGACTGCATGCATTCTTCATACCAGTGGTACAACCGGTGAGGCAAAGGGAGTTATGCTGAGTAACCGATGCTTTAATGCAATGGCGTTTCAGTGTGAACGCGATGGATATACATATTATCCCGGTGATAAATGCTTGAATTGGGTTCCGCCTTTTCTTGCGTATAATGCATTGATGGCTATGCATTTGCCACTGTCTTTGCATATGCAGATTGAGATGATACCCGAGTATAAACCGGAGAAATCAGCAAAAAACATTATGAAATATAAACCTAATCATGTGATGGCCGGACCGGCGGATTGGGTGAGTTTTACCAACACGAAAGGAATTAAAGATCTTAGTTATTTGCGATCGCTTTCCAGTGGCGGGGATTCGCTTCGTGCGGAAGAAAAACATAAGATCAACGAGATTCTTAAAGAACATGGATGTATGGGTAAAATTCTTCAAGGCTATGGTATGACGGAGGTTGGAAGTGCCGCTTCAAGTAATTTGCCTCAGGTGGATGTGGATGGTAGCGTTGGGATTCCGCTTCCGTTGATGACATTTTGTATTTGGGACAACGAAGCTAATAGAGAGATGAAATATGACGAAGAAGGAGAAATCTGTATCGCTGGTCCTACGCTGATGAATGGATATTATAACAAAGAGGATGAATCTAAAGCAGTAATGAGGATTCATAGCGATGGCAGAGTATGGATGCACACAGGCGATTTAGGACGAATTGATACGAATGGCTGCATATATCTTGAAGGGAGACTAAAGCGGATCATTATTCAGTATAACGGGATGAAAATTAATCCATATGAGATAGAGGCAACGTTGTTAGAAGATACATCCATAGAAAATTGCTGTGTTGTTGGAGTACCTGATATAGATCATGGAACTGGTGCGGTTCCAAAAGCATATGTTGTATTAAAACCCGGTTTACAGGAATTAGCAGACCAGATAGAGAAACAACTTAGAGAGAAGTGCGAGAAGAATCTTGTTGAGAGATATCGACCCAAACAGATTCAGTTTATAGAGGCGCTTCCGCTGACGGCTAATGGTAAGGTGGATTATAGATCATTAGAAGGTAAAGACTTATAGGAGGAAAGGTAATGCACACGCAAAATAACGGCCGTAATTCAAAGGACGAGAATTCCTGTTTCCATCTATAGATAAACCCTGCCTGAAATACTATAAAGAGAATGCTGAGGAAGAGGTTGATCGAATACGGAGAACAAAACGGTATGGGATGTAATTGAGAAAAAACTAAATGAACATACAGATATTCCTGCCATAGAGTATTTTGGAAAAGTCATTTCCAGAAAGGAATTTATAGAAAACGTCTATCTGTGGGCAAAAGCATTCAGGAATCTGGGTGTTAAGGAGGACGAGATCGTTGCATACTATGGACCATTTATGCCGGATGTTTGCTACATGATCTTTGCCTTGAATATGATAGGAGCGTGTCCCTATTTCCTTAAGTTGGCAATTAGTTCCAAGGTACTTGAAGAAGAGGCAAAAGAGTGCAGGATTGCCATAGTCTTTGATCAGATGTGGGAGAATGTAAAAGGGGGATTTACAAAAGATAAGTATGAGAAAGTGATAATCGCAAGAATCACAGATGCGATGCCGACACCTAAAAAGCAAATCGTGTCGGTCATGACAAAAATCCGTAAAAAGACACAGATCCCAAGAGGAGAGAAGTATATTTCTGTATCAGATGCTAAGGAACTAGGAAAAGGATATAACGGGGAGATAAAAGCCCCCTTTGTTTCAAATAGAAATGCCTTCATTACTTCATCAAGCGGAACAACAGTTGGTGGAATCGTAAAAGGAGTTGTGGCAACGAATGAAACGGTTCTTACACAGTTATCAATCTCAGACGCCAGCGGAACACAGTTTTTTAAAGGAGAAAGATGTCTGAATCACTTTCCGCCAACGGCTGCCACTTCATTAAATCTTCTGTTTTCGGTGCCGCTTTATCGGGGAATGACAGTTGTCATGGACCCACGAGTAGAGGAAAAGGATTTCTATAATCAAATCACGAAACTGCATGTAAATGCGGCGTGTTCTACCGGAAGTGCATGGGAAGCGTTCTTTAATCGATTGGAGAAAGAAAGAGCAAAAGGCAAAGAATTCGATTTTTCATATGTAAAATGTTGGGTTGTTGGCGGAGAAGGAACTGATTCTAAGAAATTCCAAAAATGGCAAAACATTATGCATGAATTAGGCTCGGATAGAGGGCTGGCAAGCGGCTACGGCTCATCTGAGTTATTTGCAAGCGCATGTTCGGAGTCTGTGAATGCCAGATATGACTTTAGTAAGCCGATAATGAGCGTCGGAATTCCAATGGCGGGTATCACAGTTGGCGTATTTGATGAAGAGGGGAAAGAGTTAGGATACAACCAAAAAGGCGAACTGTGGATTCGCAGCAAATCGGTTATGAAGTGCTATTACAATAAGCCGGAATTAACTGCCAAGACAAAGGTTGATGGGTGGATCCATACCGGTGATCTGGCTGAGATAGATGAAAATGGTTTTGTTTATATCTTGGGCAGAGTAAAGGATACAACCTTACTTCCTGATGGCAGAAAAATATATCTGTTTGACATAGCACATAGGATCAAAGAAAAGAATTACATAGATGATGCGATTGTTCTGGAAAAGCCTATCAAGCAGGATTCCATAAGTCTTGTTGCGCATATTGTGTGGGAAAAGTCTGTAAAGGAAGATGAAAAAGTAGCATATCTAAAAGCACTTGTTGAATGTGTGGAACAATATGAGCCTGGGGTTGAGCTGATCGCATTTGCTATCCACGATGTTATGTTGCCATACTCACCAACGACACTGAAAAAAGATAAAAACCGCATGATGAATCAGTTAGACGGGTTTGTGTGGATTGTTGATGATCAGATACAAAAGATCCGTTTTGTCGAAAACGGATATGGTCTATACGAGATAGAAAAAAGTACTTTAAAGTGTACCCTTTGTCAAGGACAAATTTAAAAGCATAAAAGCATAGTTATTTGTCTCTTGGAAGATGACCATTGTCATCAATGGATGAGTAAGTGATAAGAGGGTATTTACCAGTTATACAGTACTCATAGTATTCGTTAGGTGACAGCTTAGATAGTTGCCATTGGCCACGATCATTGTTGTAGTAATCCATGTAGTCATCGATGATGGTTTTGGCATCGTTAAAGGATTCGGCAAGGGCTATCTTATCCATGATCTCATCTTTCATGTGACCGAAGAAGCTTTCCTGAGGAGCATTGTCCCAGCAGTTACCACGACGGGACATGGATTGGCGAAGATTAGA
>NZ_AUJJ01000039.1:0-6830 GCF_000424165.1 Butyrivibrio sp. AE3006
GATAAAGTGTACCCCTTGTCAAGGACATTTTTCAAAATAGTAGAGTGAAATGTCAGAGACTATATATTGGGGTGCCCTTCCTTGACAACCAACCTCTGTATTCAGTTTTTATGATAAACCGGAGAGGGCAGGATTTAATCCCTGCAGATCCGGATTGTACTTTGGTAAAGGGTATATACCTGTTAAACAGTATTTGTAAAACTCGTTGGGAGTAAGCTTTGCAAGTTCCCAGATGCCGTTGTCATTGTTGTAGAAGTCCATGTAGTCATCAATGATTGCCTTGGCATCGTCAAAGGATTCAGCGGCAGCTATCTTGTCCATGATGTGATCCTTCATGTGACCGAAGAAGCTCTCCTGCGGGGCGTTATCCCAGCAGTTTCCACGGCGGGACATTGACTGTCGGAGATTGTAGTCCTTGACGATTTCCCGGAACTTCTTGCTTGTATAATGGCAACCTTGGTCACTGTGTATAAGGGTCTCGTCATCCAAAGTGGTACCGTGGTTGGCAATCAGTATATTCACAGTTTCAAGGACGAAGTCAACCTCCAGAGAATCACTAAGCACATAGGCGAGAACCTGGAGCGTGTATGCATCCTTGATGACCGACAAGTAAAAGAACACGCCGCAGCATGGAATGTATGTAATATCGGTCAGCAAGACCTTTCTGGGACCGTGTTCGCGGAACTCGCGTTTAAGCAGGTTGTCAGCTAAGGCATCGGTCTTAAGTGCCTTTGCCATACGGCGGTAAGGATTAGCCTTACGGATAGGGCATTTAAGCCCGTATTTGTGCATCAGGCGTTGAATCTTCTTAAGGTTCATAAGAACTGGCGGATCCATGTGCAAAAGCCTCATATGGATGCCCCTGATGCCTTTTGCGTAGCCTCTGAAGTTATAGGCTTCAAGGATGAGTTCAAAGTCGGCTCTGTCCCGGGCTTCGCGTTCAGCCCGTTTATTGGCTGAGTTAACCCAGTTGTAGTAACCGGATCTGGACACTCCGGCTATCTGACAAAGTTCTTTTACGCTTTGTACATTGTCCTCGGCAGAGACTATGGAATATATGATTTCGTATACAGCACTGGGCTTTTCCATGATTATGGCTCGGACTTTTTGGTTGTGTCCAGCTGCGAAATTTTTTTTAGAAACTCCACCTGTTGCCTGAGATAAGTCAGCTCGCGCTGCATGGAGGCAACGGATTGTTGTGCAGGCATGGTGTTATAATCAGTTTTTACAGGCTTTTCAGCAGGCTTGCGGACAGAACCTTCTGTGATCGGCTTGCCGGCTTCAACATCACTGAGTAGCTTATGGGAGAAGCTGTACATACGGCTGTCCCCTAAAATACCAGGGGCATAGCCAAGCTCCCGGAAGATGTCCCTGACAAGCTCTCCGTTCTCGTAATGCGAGAGGAACAGATTCTTAAACTCCAGGGTATAAGAAATCCTGTAAGCGGTGACGCTAAGCGTGAAGGGATTGGCAGCAAGTAGTTCAATCTGCTCCGGGGTGAATTGATTGATGTGATGACGTTCTCTCATAACAGCCTCCTTGTATGAATGATTTTATCCTACATAAGGTTGGATATAAAGAAGAACGTGTCCACAAGCCGGGGGTTTCATTAAAAAACCGTGTCCAGAAAACGGGGATGTACCACTAAATGTGGTGTCCAAAATCTGGAAATTTAGGAAAGGGGCGTGTCCACTTTATGGGATACAGTTTAACATGCGGAAAAGGCCTACGCTTTCACAGCACAGCACAGCACAGCACAGCACAGTAAGGTAAACTGTGCCTTTTTGTCTTGCTCTAAAACTGAATACAACATTCGTGATGGATAACCGTCGGACTTGACGGGGTTACTATACCCTGTCAGGTTCGGCGGTTTTTGCGTTGTTCAACATGGTTAGCGGCGGCCATAACAGCCGTGAATATGAAAGGAGACAAATTGCTTATGAAAAAGAAGAAACGACTTTTGGGCATCCTGCTCAGCCTCGCGCTGGTGCTGGGGCTGATTCCGGGGATGAGCCTGACGGCGTATGCGGATGATGATCCCTATGCAGGTATCAAAAACACCACAACAGTCGTCAAATTTGACAATAAGGACTGGTATCTGATTGATTACGATGTCAGTACGGTGACGTTACTTTCAAAGGAATGTGTTGGCGACGCATCAGTGTTTAGTTCAAACCAAACAAACACATACAGTGGCTCTGCTGTAGAAACTGCCGTTAATAATTATTATAGGGACAATATCTCAACAACTGCCAAAACAGCAGTTAACGAAATCGGGATGTTCCTGCTGACAACGGATCAGACAAATACAATCGGGAATGCGGGTCGGAATGTGCTGAAATGCAATCAGGCAAGTGAAGCGGATGATAATTCCTGGTGGCTCTGCTCGCCCGGCCAAGATGGTACTCGTGCGGCGGTCGTGCTCGGCGCTAGCGGCGGCGTGAACGTCGGTGGCATTCCTGTGAATTACAAGCTCGGTGTTCGCCCCGCTTTAAAGCTCAATCTGTCATCTGTCATCTTCTCATCTGTGAATCTGTCAGGTGGTGCAAATGCGGCAATAAGCGGAGGCACTGCCACCCAGAATTATTTCGACATGGGAAATACCCGTGGTGCGATGACCACAGTGACCTATACAGCAAAAACAGGATATAAGTTCCCTGAGACAAGTGAACTTTATAAAGAAACAAATGGGATCACTGTTACCAAAACCAGCGATACGGTTATAACGGTTTCTGGCACGCCGACAGCAACTGCTACATCTATTGCTGTTCCGGATGCGACAGATCCTTTGGCGGATGCGAAGACATCAGCAAAAGCAAACCTCGATACATTGCAGAGCGGAAAGAACCAAAATGACTATGATGCAGCCGACTGGACAACGCTGATCCAAGCAATAGCGAACGGCAAGACAGCTATCGACAATGCGACCACCATTGACGGCATTAGCACGGCAAAGAGCAATGCAGAAAGCGCAGTGAACGCGGTGAAGACCAAAGCACAGAAACTGGCGGATGCCAAGACAGAAGCCAACGCAACGGTCAACGCTGTAAATGCAACTGATTATATCGAAGCAGACCAGCAGACCGTGACGAACGCTAAGACCACTGCACTTGCGGCAATCGAAGCGGCAACAACAGAAGAAGGAGTCACAACGGCACTGAACAACTTCAATAACGCCATTGCAAGCTGTACGACACAGGCTGTGGCAGATCAGATTGCGCAGGTTATGAGCGAGGTTTCGGCAAAGACTGGCAGCGGCATGACCTATACCGGAAATCCGATTCAGTTGATTAATACCCCGACCACGGCGCTTCCGGCAGGTTACACCATGAAGTATGCCGTAACCACCGAGAAGACGGCTCCGATGGATGAATCACTTTATACCACATCCATCCCTACAGCCACCGACGCAGGAACCTATTATGTATGGTACAAAGTTGTAGGTGATGATAGTCATACAGATTCTGAACCCGCTTGTGTTACAGTCACAATAGAAGAGCAGAAGCAAAGCCAGGATGAAGGTGATGATACACAGCAGAATCCTGATGGAACCAAGACTGTTACAAAAGAGAATGCTGATGGCAAAACAATATTGGTTACCAACTACAGCAAGACTGATGAGCAGATTTCACAATTTGTCTTCAAAAAGGCTAATGGTACAAAATTAGACCTCAAAAATGTAAACAGCAAGAGCCTCAAAACAGTAGTCGTTCCTGCTACAGTAAAAGCAAATGGCAAGACCTACAAAGTTACAAGAATCCGCAAAGGATTCCTTAAAAACTGCAAGCAGGCAACAAAAGTGGATATAGGCAAAAACATCAATACTATCGACAAGAACGCCTTCAATTACGGTAAGAAGGTCAAGAAAGTCGTCATCAGAGGAAAGCTTAAGAAGGTTGGAAAGGGTGCCTTTAAGAACACCAAGAAGAATGTGATCATAAAGGTGCAAACTAATGCCAAAAACTTTGAGAAAAACAAAAAACTTCTTGAAAAATCAGGCCTTCCTAAGAACGCAACAGTTAAGAGAGTAAAGAATAAGAAGTAAGTTTAACCCTCCTGTCATTATTTCGCAGTAATGGCAGGAGGACTTTTATGCTGTTTTGACTTAGTGACATATTGTGGAAGGGGCAAGATAAATGGATCCTGTATTTGCTCAAAAAACCTCTATACCTTTGATGAGATAGAGGTTTGATTTTTTGTATGTTAGTTTGCCAGAATACTTTATAAATTAAAATTCTGCCCTTTATGCCTTTCATAATCATCAATGTATGGACGATAGTATTGAAGGATAGTATCACTATCAAGTCCGCATATATCACACGTAACGGGCACGTTCTTAGACTGATTAAATACAGTGTTGCGGAATGTTCTGTGAATTGACTCCGGTGTCAGATGCTCTTTGCCATCAAAAGCTGCTTCTGAGTACTTTTTGATCATTAACTCTACAGAGCGTATGCATATTCTTTTAGCCCTCAGACTTAAGAATAGGGCATTATCATGTTTATATTCAGCTATGACAGTAAGCCTTTCAGAAAGATATCGTCCTAAAGTCTGAGCAGTAGATTCTGATATATATACCTTTCGTTGCATTTTACGTGCATTTACAATGATATAAAGCTCATCAAGATGAACATCCTCAATATTGAGTTCAACAAGCTCAGAAACTTTAATTCCAGTACTTGCAATCAGTGTAACGATAGTAGCATCTCTAAGAAATGTCTTTTCCTGAAATACCGCCTTTTTACCTTCCAATGATCTATGATATATAAAGTCAATAACCTCCCTGTTAGAGTTATTCTTGGGAGGGATATTTATCTGACTACTGATCCTTGGGGGTATAACCTTTGTCGCTGGATTACTGTCTATCATATCCAGTCTGTAGTAATAATTCAGGAAAGAGGAGAGAGAGCTGTATCTACGCTTTATGGCTGAATCTGAGCGCATTTTAGTCTCTCCATTATCCATGTATGTACGGCTGTAATCGAGATAATCTTCTATGATCGAAGCTGAAACCTTATTTAAGTCTGAAATAGACATCCTGGATATCTCAAATGACTTCTCATTCGTATCTTCAAGGTATTCAAAGAAAGATGTCAGATCAACAGCATATCCATAGAGTGTTCTTGGTGTTTTAACTTCCATATTGGCCTTGAAATATCTTGAAGCAAATTTAGGAAGTCTTTCTTGAACAATCATATTAACTTTTTTGATTACATTGATATCGTCTTGTGATCTATTCATATATTCATTATATGAATAGACCTGTATCACGACAATTGAAGAGGTTAACGAGACCTTTTGGGCTTATTTTTTTACTAAAAGTCGCGTTAAATTCTTCAATTTATGCACAGAAGCGTAGTGATACAAATCTATTATTTCGCTAAATCTCTCTTTAACGAAATTAGAATACGTGTTATAATATATTTATCAGATCCGCATGGATTCTGTGTTTTCGCATGATTCTATGGTTTTGTTGGAGGTAATTTTATGGGGGCTGATTCTGAATACAATCGTAAATTATATTTATCACGTTTAGAGAAATTACATGAACTTGAAGCTGAGCTTCCCGGATATTGTTTATCATTTCTTGATGATAAGGAACTCACTTCGCAGATTAATACAGTTGTATCGTATGCCTATGATCTGATCACTTTCTTTAAATTTCTTGCTGAGAAAAATCCAATACTAAATGACAATGAGAAAATCAAGGATATTCCTCTGGAAATTCTTGATCAGCTGACATTTGAAGATATCAATGAATTCCAGCGATTTTTGCAGTTTAATAATGGTGAAAATAAGCATGTGAATAAAGAAAAAGGAATTGCAAGGCGTATGTCTGCAGTTCGCGGATTTTACGAATTCATGTGCCTTCATCATTATCTGAAAAACAATCCGACACTTGGTGCTGCAAAAAGGAAAAAAGCGCCAAAAAAAGACATAATCCGCATGAATTCCGATGAAGTTAACACATTGATGGATACTGTCATTAATACCAATATTAAAGTTTCCGACAGGCAGAGAGCGTTATGTGAGAAGACTACTCTCCGTGATACTGCTATCTTCACTCTCCTACTCAATACCGGAATCCGTGTATCTGAGTGTGTGGGCCTTGATATAGATGACTTTAATTTTGATGAAAATTCCTTCACAGTAGTCCGAAAAGGCGGAAATACACAGATTCTTTACTTTAACAGAGCTGTTGCGGAAGCTATTAAGGATTATATAGAGTTTGAGAGGCCCACATTACTGGCTGATTCCAAGGAAAAAGCCCTGTTTTTATCCCTTAGAAAAAGCCGCATTACGGTCAGATCCGTGCAAATTCTGGTTCAGAAATACACCAGGATGGCTGTCCCCGGGAAAAAACTTACACCTCACAAGATGCGAAGCACCTATGGCACAGCATTATACCGCGAAACCGGTGATATTCGCCTTGTTGCAGATGTTCTTGGCCATAAAGATATAAATACCACAGCCAAACACTACGCAGCAATTGAGGATGAACACAGACGCCGTGCTGCAACCATTGATCCATACGGTACAGACAAGTCATAATATCGCTGTATTTTTGATTCCAAAAAAGAATATTTCCCGAATCAAAATATCTTTAAAATAATCGAGTAGGAGGCTACCCCTCAAGTGAGTAGCCGACCTCACACACCACCCGGCATACCGTTCGGTACCAAGGCGGTTCCTTTAGTTTTCAACAGACTTTCAGATAATAGTCAAGCATGGACGTATATCCGAGCTTGGCTATTATTTTATTTGTAAGCGCAATGGAAAGCATCTGTGCCGCTCTCCAAGTGCCTTTTCTTGTATTGGCAAGCTTATGC
>NZ_AUJJ01000040.1:0-2525 GCF_000424165.1 Butyrivibrio sp. AE3006
TTGAACAAAATCGCTGCGCGATGGCCTGCCTAGGCTGTGTGCAGTGATTTTCTTTTTATCAAAAAGGCAGTAGAAAGTAAGTCCTAATAGTAGTATTGTTGTAGTCGCGAAACTTAACAATCAAACAGGATCATTACTAACACTGCCATGAAAAGAATATCATTCGCTTGTGCAAAGTACAAGCATCATTTTGATGTACATGCACCTCCGAAGTTTTAGTTGTTCCTATCAATGACTATACTTTCGGAGGTTTTACTATGTATGATGAATATTTGAAAAAACTTGATGAAGCAGGAAAAATACGTAATCTTAAGGAACGTTCTATATCCTGCTATCATAACTATGTTGCTTATTTTTTAAACTATGTCGGAAAAGATCCTAAGGAGCTCACTTGCCAGGATGTACGAGATTTTCTTCTGAGAAAAAAAGATGAAGGGTTAAAAGCTACAACCTTGAATCTCTATAACTCATCAATTCGCTTTTTTTATAAGTTTGTTCTCGGCATACTTTGGGATGAGATTTTAGTTCCACGCATGATAAAAGATCAGCCTCTGCCGATAGTCCTTACATTGGAGGAAGTTAATCTCTTTCTCGATAACGTTGAGGATATAAAATATAAGGCAATGTTTGCAACTATGTATTCTTCTGGAATGCGTGTATCAGAAGTCATACACTTGCATTATGATGATATTTCCAGATCAAACATGCAGATTCATGTACGGAATACCAAAAACCGCATGGATCGTTATACAATTCTCTCAAAGAAAAATCTTGATATACTCACCCGCTATTGGTTTGAGAGAAATCGCCCCACCGGCATTCTTTTCCCCAACAGATTCACAGGAGAATATCTTACAGTAAGTACTCTGGAACAGGTCATGCGCAGAGCCATTAAAGAATCAGGTATTACTGCTAAAGCAACACCTCATAGTCTTAGACACAGCTTTGCAACACATCTCATGGAGCAGGGGGTTGATCAAAAGTATATACAAACTCTTCTCGGACACAGAGATCCTAGATCTACAGAGGTATATCTCCACAGAAGTAATAAAAGTATTATGGGGATTCAGAGTCCTTTTGACAGAGAGGACCTAAAAAATGAATAAACCTACTGTCCAAGATATATTTTTGAAATTCTATTCTGAATATCTTGAGAAATATACACCATCAGCTGAACAGTCCAAAGTTTCAAATGCCATTATGAATTGTAAGACTTCACGCATGGGGGCAAATGTACAGGTATGCGAAGACTGTGGTTGTATTTCAATCCACTATAATTCCTGCAGAAACAGGTGTTGTCCTATGTGTCAGGCTCTTCCTAAAGAAAAGTGGATGGATATGCGAAAGGAAGATGTTTTAGATGCTCCATATTTCCATCTGGTATTTACTGTTCCAGCTGAGTTGAATCCTATTATCTACAGCAATCAAAAGCTTCTTTATGATACGTTGTACCATGCTGCTTCAGCCACTATAAACGATCTCTCTGTTCAGGATAAATACCTTGGTGCAAATGTTGGATATATCTGCATACTTCACACATGGGGATCAGAGATGAATTACCACCCTCACATACACACAATACTTTTGGGTGGAGGCCTTGATAAGAACAAACATTGGAAAGATAAAGGTGATAAGTTCTTTCTCCCGGTACAGGTTATCTCCAAAGTTTTTCGCGGAAAATACATGGAAGAATTAAAAAGTCTGTGGGAAGATGGAAAGCTAAAGTTTTATGGTTCATCAGAAAAATATCAGAATAGCTATGAGTTTAAATCATTAATTGATACCTGCTATTCTAAGGAATGGATTCCTCATTGCAAGAAAACATTCAATGGTGCTCAATCAGTAATTAAATACCTTGGCAAATATACTCATAGGATTGCCATTAGCAACTACAGAATCATTCGCATCAATGGTGAAAATGTCACATTTTCCGTTAAAGACTACCGTAATGAAGGCAAATGGAAGGAACTTACTATAAGTGGAGTTGAATTTATAAGGCGATTTCTTATGCATGTTCCGCCAAAGCGTTTTGTAAGAATAAGGCATTATGGATTGCTTTGCAGCCGCATGAAGAACAGCAATCTTACTTTATGCAGAAATCAACTTGGTTGTAAGAAGTATATATCCGAGCTTAGGAATATGACATCCTCTCAGATATTGGATCACCTATGGGGATTCAAGGTCGGAATATGCAAGCATTGTGGCGGAAAAGTGATTGATCATCATAGACAGAAACCGTTACTTTGTTGATATACAGGAATAATACTTACAAAAACCTCGCATATGGGAGGTTTATTTCTGATACCCTAAAATATAAAAAACAAAAGACATAAGGTATGCTATTATCTAATTAGGCAGTAAAACTGGTAAGCTCCAGGAATTGAAACCCCATATGTATAGGCTCCACGGACGCTTACTTTGTTCAATTAGGTTAAATCGCAATAAGATCAAACGAAAGGGCAGTTATTGTTATAATTCAAGCTGCTTTTTCGTTTGACCTTACAGCGATTCTAACCTAAAGAATT
>NZ_AUJJ01000041.1:0-1653 GCF_000424165.1 Butyrivibrio sp. AE3006
TAAAGTGTACCCTTTGTCAAGGACAAATTTAAAAGCATAAAAGCATAGTTATTTGTCTCTTGGAAGATGACCATTGTCATCAATGGATGAGTAAGTGATAAGAGGGTATTTACCAGTTATACAGTACTCATAGTATTCGTTAGGTGACAGCTTAGATAGTTGCCATTGGCCACGATCATTGTTGTAGTAATCCATGTAGTCATCGATGATGGTTTTGGCATCGTTAAAGGATTCGGCAAGGGCTATCTTATCCATGATCTCATCTTTCATGTGACCGAAGAAGCTTTCCTGAGGAGCATTGTCCCAGCAGTTACCACGACGGGACATGGATTGGCGAAGATTAGAATCCTTTACAATTTCACGGAACTTTTTGCTGGTATAGTGACAGCCTTGATCACTATGGATAAGGGTTTCGTCATCCAGAGTGGCTCCGTGGCTATCAATCAGGATGTTGACAGTTTCAAGAACAAAGTCAAGCTCGAGGGATTCACTCAGTACATAAGCGAGGATTTGCATAGTATAGGCATCCTTGATTACTGAAAGATAGAAGAACACACCGCAGCAAGGGATGTAAGTGATATCTGTTAGTAGTACCTTGCGAGGGCCATGTTCCTTAAACTCCCTTTTAAGGAGGTTATCAGCCACAGCATCCGTTTTAAGCGCTTTAGCCATACGGCGGTAAGGGTTCGCTTTACGGATGGGGCATTTGAGCCCGTATTTGTGCATTAGTCGCTGGATCTTCTTGAGGTTCATAAGAACCGGTGGATCCATATGAAGAAGTCGCATATGAATGCTTCTGATGCCTTTATCGTATCCTCTGAACTGATAGGCTTGAAGGATAAGTTCAAAATCGGCTCTGTCCGCAGCTTCCTTCTCGGCACGTTTGTCAGCAGAAGCAACCCAATTGTAGTAGCCGGAGCGTGAAACGCCTGCGATGGCACAGAGTTCCTTGATATTTTGGAGATTGCCCTCCATGGATATGATTTCATGGATGACCTCGTATTTAGCACTTGGTTTATCCATAATCAATTCCTCGGCTTTTTGTCGTTGCCCAGCTCGGTAATTTTTTTTAGAAAATCAACCTGCTGGCGAAGATAAACGAGCTCACGCTGCATAGCAGAAATGGAAAGCTGCGAAGGCATGGTGTTGTAGTCTGTGTTCTCGGGTGCTTTTGCTTTAGCATTGGAGTAGTCCTCTGTAAGAGGTCTGCCGGATTCTACCAGTTCTCGGAGCCTTCTGGCAAAGCCGTAGATACGGGTACGACCAAGAATTTCCGTGTCGTATCCACAGGACTCGAATATTTCGATACTGGTATCGCCCTGCTCATAGCGTGACAGGAAAATGTTTTTAAATTCCAGAGTAAAGATGATCTGGCGGGCGTTTACTTTTGCAGTAAACTGATTGGCAGCCAAAGTCTCAATCTGTTCTGGAGTGAATGTGGATTTTTTGTGATTGCTTAGCATGATATAACCTCCAATTGATTGTATTTTACAACATCTGGACACAAACGTGAGATGCTGTGTCCAGAAAACGGGGTTTTCCATAAAAACCGTGTCCACTTTACGGGGATGCCACTTCCAAAAGGATGAAAGATGGTGTCCGAAAAGTGAGATTTCAGAAAGGTCATGTGTCCATTTTTATGGGTACATTTTA
>NZ_AUJJ01000042.1:0-1513 GCF_000424165.1 Butyrivibrio sp. AE3006
AAAAGAACGTAGTCATAAAGGTGAAGACCAGCGTCAAGAATTTTGAGAAGAACAAGAAGCTTCTTGAAAAGTCAGGCCTTCCTACGAACGCAACAATTAAGAGAGTAAAGAATAAGAAGTAAGATAAGTCCTCCTGTCATTATTTCGAATTAATGGCAGGAGGATTTTTATGCTGTTTTGGCTTAGTGACATATTAATAGGACGGCATTAGCAATAGAATAATCCCTATGACAGCGCTTTATTTGCGCAGCATAGGGATCATCAGTGCTTATAAGAAGCCTGAATATAAAAAAGCAGGTTATTTTGATTGCCTCTTTATATCATTCAGAGCCTTTTTTAACTCGGCAATTTCTGCATCTTTATCAGCGATAGTAGCATCTTTATTAGCGATAGTGGCATCTTTATCAGCGATAGTGGCATCTTTATCAGCAATTATGCTCTTATAATTATCCTCAGCGTCAGTATAGCCTGCAGTATACTGTGAAGCCATCATTTCTCTGTATCTGCGTTGCCCTTCGAGTAGTTCTTTTGTCTGGTTGTCGGTATTAAGTTCAAGGATCAAATCGCCCACCTCCTCCATGGCCGGGTTTCCGGCAGCAAGAGCCTTAAATTCTTCCCATGTAGTTGCCTTGAATATCTCGGCCCAGTATACAAGATTATTACTAACATCATTTTCGGTAGCTATCTGTGTTTGATTTAATGATAACACTTTTATTCCGAATTTTTTAGTATATGGAGTATGATTTTTTGTATTGAGCAAAAGATACTCTGAGTAGAATTCCGGCTCGCCGGGAATAAGATCCTGATCGGTAATACAGATGTGGGTTGTTGCTTTTAACTTGGAGTAGTCGTCGCCTTCTCCGATGCTGTCATATGCTCTGCATAGGTATAAGATTGACCGTTGTATCCAGTACTTATCGGTATAAACCTGAAGCTCTATGTTTAGAATTTCATTATTGTTTAGGATCAGCTTTAAGTCCATTACGGTTTCTTTTCCTATATTGTTGAGATCTATAGGATTCAAAACTATGATGTTCCTGACTTCTGTAGGAGATAAGCCCTTAAGTGAGCATACAAGGCCAAGAAGAGCATCTTTTGACTTCTGCATCACATAGTGAAATATGAGATCACTTTTTAGAGTGTATTCAATCACTCCGGTAGCATTTTTGTATGAAATTTTTTTATTTGACATTAAATAACTCCATTCTATATTGTATGTTGCAAAACTAATATCTTATACAGACATAGCTTTTGTTGAAAAAAGGTTTCCAGTTCTATAAACGCGTTTTATGAACAAGTGAAAAATCCGAAAGAATGAATATCAATCGGTGCATTAGAAATAATGTTTTATAAAAATAACATATCAGGAAATAAATTGCAAGCTATATTAATAGTTTATTTATTTTTTTTAACACTCAAGTAACTTGTAAAACTAAATTCCACCCCTTTAACACACGACATGGAACTTACTAATTCCAAACTCGGGTATGGAATTTACTAATTCTTATTGATA
>NZ_AUJJ01000043.1:0-1224 GCF_000424165.1 Butyrivibrio sp. AE3006
CAGAGCAGAGCAGAGCAGAGCAGAGCAGAGCAGAGGCTAACTGCGCCCTTTTTGCGTCTTGCGGGGCGTTTGAAACTGAATACAACATTAGTGATGGATAACCGTCGGACATGACGGGGCTATTATGCCTCGCTGGGTTTGGCGGTTTTGTTATGTACATAATGGCATGCGGCGGCCATAACAGCCGTGAATATAGCAAAGGAGATAACAGCTTATGAGAATTAAAATGAAACGATTTTTAGGCATCCTGCTCACCCTGACACTGGTGCTGGGCTTGATGTCGGGGATGAGCCTGACGACGTATGCTGCGACCGAGACATACACCAATTTAATGGATAACAAGACAGTTGTAAAGTTTAACAACCACGACTGGTATATTATTGCGGACGATTCTACTGCCACGGGAGGAACAGTCACGTTGCTGGCGGCGGACACAAGCTTTGGAACGTCGGCGTTTGATTCAAATAGCAACGCTTACAGCAGCTCGACCGTGAAGGGCGTGCTTGATGCATTGACCGCAGAAGGTGGTTCTTTTGCGGGTGTAAAAGATGCCATAGAGGATACTAATTTGACGGATGTTGGTGTTACCGGAGCGAAGCTGTATCTTTTGAGTACAAGCGAGGCTGAACCGTATGCTAACTTCAACTTCACTGGCGCACAATACGGTGGTGGCTGGTGGCTGCGCTCGCCCAGCGTCCACGATCTTCGTGCGGTGTGCGTGGCCGGCGGCACTGTTTACGACGCAGCCGCTTTGTATGACACACTTGGTGTCCGCCCCGCATTAAAGCTTGATCTGTCATCTGTCATCTTCTCATCTGGAACAAATACATTTTCGCTGAAGCCGGCGGGATATAATGTGACTCTTTCCGGCGGTGCGAATGCAACAACAAGCGGTGGGGCAATTAGCCAGACCGAGCTGACAGGCCCTATGACCACCGTGACTTATACGGCGAACACCGGATATTATTTTGCGGAGTTTGCTGATATTACTGACAATGGTATTACTGCAAAAAGAACGAGTAGTACGGTTGTTACCGTTTCGGGTACACCGACTGCGGATGCGACCATCACGGTTCCGGATGCGGTTACCAATGATGATACTCAGCAGAATCCTGACGGAACCAAGACCGTTACAAAAGAGAATGCTGATGGAAAAACAATATCAGTTACCAATTACAGTAAGACTGATGAGCAGATTTCACAATTTGTCTTCGAAAAAGCAAA
>NZ_AUJJ01000045.1:0-1057 GCF_000424165.1 Butyrivibrio sp. AE3006
TTTGCTTTTTCGAAGACAAATTGTGAAATCTGCTCATCAGTCTTACTGTAATTGGTAACTGATATTGTTTTTCCATCAGCATTCTCTTTTGTAACAGTCTTGGTTCCGTCAGGATTCTGCTTAGTATCACCATTATTTTCTGTGACCGTAACAGCACAAGTTGCCGTCTTATCATCACTTGTATCATCAGTTCCATTTGTTGCGGTGACAGTGATATTTGCCGTACCCTCTGCAACAGCAGTTACAACACCATCAGAAACAGTGGCAACACCTGTATTATCACTAGACCATGTAACAGACTTATCCGAAGCATCATCCGGGCTAACTGTTGCTGTCAGCGTCTCCGTACCGCCTACAGTCAGTGTAGCAGTATTTTTATTAAGAGATACGCCCGTAACCGCAACAGTATATCCATACACCTCAATTGATGTGACGCCATTCATATTATCATTTTCTTGACATATTACATGACCATAGCTACCATTCACAAAATGAAGTTCAAACGGCGCACTTGAATCTGTGACAGTTCCTCTTTGATATTGTTTGAATATAACTTTGGTGATAGTGTACCCTTCATAGCCTGAAACTGTCAGAGTGTCAACAGTACTACTCCACAGCCATCCATAGTATTCATTATAATAGTCATTATTATGTGAAACTGTAACGACTCCTGCTGTAGTTTCACTGTAGGTTATTTCACCTGTGGGTGTAATGGTAGTCAGCAGTGTCTCTTCTGGTGCCGCATACGCTGTCAAGCTCATCCCCGGAATCAATCCCAACACCAGTGCAAAACTAAGTATAATGCCCAACATTTTTTTCATCTTAATTTTCATAAGCTTTGCTCTCCTTTATTTTCATTTACAGCTGTTATGGTCGCTGATAACCTTTGAAAACACATAAAAACCGCCGAGCTTAACAAGACATATCTGTCTCATCAATCCGACGGTTATCCATCATTGTATATAATTTTATCCGAAAAAAGGCCGCAACTAGCCCCTGCTCTGCTCTGCTCTGCTCTGCTCTGCTCTGCTCTGCTCTGCTCTGCTCTGCTCTGCTC